>NZ_JAKUDW010000001.1:0-141743 GCF_022662595.1 Bacillus cereus group sp. BfR-BA-01524
TATGCAGGGACGAAAAATTCGCGGTACCACCCTAAATTGTGAAACAGTGTCGTTTCACCACTCTTTAGACATAACGGTCTATAACCGTCTTTCACTACTCCTCACGTTTCGTAAAAGAAGCTCCAGGGGGTAATTCATAATTCGCTCTGTACTGGTTCGCACCGACCACCAGCTCTCTGAAATCAGAAATCGAAATACTACTAAATCCTATCAACGCCGATTCATATGATGTTAGTTAAATTTTTATCATATTTTCATCTTACATGTCAATAAAAATATTAAATGTTTTTTTAGGGAAATAAAGGATAATTGTTTTTAACGCTGTAAAAATGTACGTTATAATGAATTTGAAAGGGGGAGGAAAGAGTGAAGAAAAAAATAATTCTTTTTACCACTTTATTAGTTATTGGAGGAAGTGCTGGAATTTACACAGCTTTTGCGGCTGAATCAGAGCAGTTGAAACAAAAGCAAATACAACAGTCAGAAGTGAAGAAAGTAAAAGAAATAGAAGAGAAGAAATCAATGGAAAAAGCAGCAGAAAAACTAGGAGTTTCTACTGAGGGGAAAACAAAAGAAGAGGTTACGAAAGAAGTAAATACCGCTAGATTTGAGAAGCGTCATGATTTATTAATTGAGCACGCTAAGCAACTTGGAATTGATACAGAGGGGAAAAAAGATGAAGAAATTATTTTAGAAATTGGAAAGATACAGCATGGAAAGTAGAACAACTTATCGTATGATAAGTTGTTCTTTTTTAAGAACTATTTGATTTTAAAATAATTGACAGTCATTCGGATTTAATGTTAACTATATTTATAAACAAGTTAACATTAGGGGTGACAGTTGTGACAATAAATAGTAGAACGATTGAAAAATCATCTTATATATATGAAGAATTAGCAGAGAAAAATAAAGCTTACGTATGGCACCCATTTACACAAATGAAAGATTATTTAGAAGAAGATCCTGTCATTATTGAACGTGGAGAGGGAAGAAAGCTATACGATGTAAATGGTAATGAATATTGGGATGGTGTTTCATCTATATGGTTAAATGTTCACGGACATCAAGTACCGGAATTAGATGAAGCAATTCGTGAGCAATTAAATAAAATTGCTCATTCTACTATGTTAGGACTTGCTAACGTTCCATCTATTTTATTAGCAGAAAAAATTATTGAGGTTGTACCAGATGGATTGAAGAAGGTATTCTATTCTGATTCAGGTTCTACCGCTGTTGAAATTGCAATTAAGATGGCTTTCCAATATTGGCAGCATAAAGGGAAACCAAAGAAACAAAGATTCGTTACATTAAAAGAAGCATATCACGGTGATACAATTGGAGCTGTTTCAGTAGGAGCAATAGACTTGTTTCACCAAGTGTATAGTTCGCTCTTATTTGATGCGATTAAAATGCCGTATCCATATACATATCGTTCTCCTTACGGAAATAATAAGGAGGAAATTGTAAAAATCCATTTAGAAGAAATGGAAGAATTGTTGAAAGAAAAGCATGAAGAAGTAGCTGCCATCATTGTAGAGCCATTAATGCAAGGTGCTGGCGGAATGATTACAATGCCAAAAGGATATTTAAAAGGACTGCGCGATTTATGTACAAAGTACAATGTATTATTTATTACAGATGAGGTAGCGACTGGATTTGGGCGTACAGGGAAAATGTTTGCGTGTGAACATGAAAATGTGACGCCAGACATTTTAACTGCTGGGAAAGGTTTAACAGGTGGATATTTACCAATTGCAGTTACGGTAACGACAGATGAAATATATAATGCCTTCTTAGGAGAATATGAAGAACAAAAAACATTTTTCCATGGACATAGCTACACAGGTAATCCGTTAGGGTGTGCCGTAGCAATCGCGAATCTAGAACTATATGAAAAAACAAATTTAATAAAAGAAGTGGCACGTAAAACGGATTATGTGACAGCGCAATTAGAAAAGCTCTTTGCGTATAAACATGTAGGTGATATTCGTCAGTGCGGATTAATGGTTGGTATTGAGCTTGTGAAGAATAAGGAAACGAAAGAAGCGTTTGACTGGATAGAAAGAGTCGGTGTTCAAGTATGTAAACGCTCAAGAGAGCTGGGTATGATTTTACGACCGCTAGGTAACACGATTGTATTTATGCCACCACTTGCTTCTACTTTTGAAGAGATTGATGATATGTTACGCATTTTATATAAGGCAATCTCAGATGTTACGGAGGGAGAATAATGAGTGGTTTTTTCATAACAGCAACTGATACTGAAGTTGGAAAAACAGTAGTTGCAGGTGCTATAGCAGGTGTATTTAGAGAATTAGGATATAACGTAGGGGTATATAAACCGTTACAAAGTGGGCATGTTGCATCAAACCCTGAGGGAGATGCGGCAAGGTTAAAAGTACTATCAGGTGTACCGACACAAGAAAATGAAATTTGCCCTTATTCTATTGAAGAACCACTTGCTCCGAGACTTGCCATGAAAAGAGCTGGAAGAGTAGTAAAGTTAAAAGAAATTACTGATTACTATAATGAACTATTAAAAGAGTTTAATAGCTTATTTGTAGAAGGAGCAGGTGGGCTTGCTGTCCCATATACAGAAGATGCTTTAGTAATAGATTTTGCAACAGAATTACAGTTGCCTCTTATTGTAGTAGCTCGTCCTACATTAGGAACAGTAAATCATACAGTGTTAACGATTGCTTACGCAAAGGCGCATGGCTTAACCGTAGCGGGTGTCATTTTATCAGGTTGCAAAGAATGTGAAATGGAAAGAGTGCAAGAAAATAAAGAGATGATTGAAGAGCTGAGCGGGGTACCAGTTTTAGGATTATTACCATTCTTTGAAGGTGAGTTTACGAAAGAAGAAGTATTAGAATCTGCAAAAGAACATATTATGATTTCAAAATTAGAGGAGTTTATCCAAAATGAATCAAACGTGGCGGGCGCACCTTCAATCTAAATTACAACAATTACATGAGCAAGGGCAGTATCGAAATTTATATGTAACAGAGAAGGCAGAAGAGACTTGGCTTATTCGAGATAAAAAAAGGATGTTAAATTTAGCGTCAAATAATTATTTAGGGTTAGCTGGAGATGAAAGGTTAAAAGAAGCTGCTATTGCCTGTACAAAAAGATGTGGAACTGGAGCGACTGCCTCTCGTCTCGTTGTAGGAAATCATCCATTATATGAAGAGGTTGAGAGAAGCATATGTGACTGGAAAGGTACTGAAAGAGCTTTAATTGTAAATAGTGGGTATACGGCAAATATAGGTGCCATATCTTCTTTAGCCTCTCGGCACGATATTGTTTTTAGTGATAAGTTAAATCACGCAAGTATTGTTGATGGAATCATATTAAGCGGGGCAGAGCATAAAAGGTATCGTCATAATGATTTGGATCATTTAGAGAAGCTGTTGAAAACAGCGTCACCTGAAAAGCGGAAATTAATCGTAACTGATACCATTTTTAGTATGGATGGTGATACTGCTTATTTGAGAGATTTAGTACAGCTGAAAGAGAAATACGGGGCAATCATTATAGTCGATGAAGCACATGCGAGTGGAATATATGGAATCGGCGGAGCTGGGTTATCTCATATAGAAAAAAATCTTGCTCAAAAAATTGATATACATATGGGGACGTTTAGCAAGGCTTTAGGGTGTTATGGTGCGTATTTGACAGGTGATGAAATTTATATAGAGTATTTACAAAATATGATGAGAAGCTTTATTTTTACTACAGCTTTACCACCAAGTACGTTAGGAGCAGTGCAAAAAGCAATTGAAATTGTAAAAGAAGATAACGAAAGAAGAGAGAACCTTATAGCAAACGGAGAATACTTCAGAACTAAATTAAGGGATGCTGGTTTTGATATTGGGAATAGTTCAACTCATATTGTACCGATTGTAGTCGGTTCAAATGAACATGCTTTACGATTTAGTAAAAGGTTGCAAGAGGCAGGGATTGCGGCTATTGCAATTCGTCCGCCAACTGTGCCGATTCATAGTTCTCGAATTCGCTTTGCAGTTACATCGCAACATACAATAGCTGATTTAAAATGGGCTATTGACCGAATTATTCACATTGCGAAAGAAGAGGAGATTTTCGTATGAAAGAGCTAAAGATTATTTTTATCCCCGGATGGGGAATGGAAGAGAATATTTGGGATTTAGTACTTCCGTATTTTAAAGGATATCCTGTTCAATGCATAGATTGGCGTAATGTGAACGAACGAAGTGAATTTGTGGAACGAATTATAGATGTAGCACATAACGACAACGTAATTTTAGTTGGTTGGTCACTAGGAGCGTTAGCAGCAGTTGAAGCTTATAAAAAGATTAAGGCAAAAGGCATCGTATTAATTGGTGGTACTGCTAAATTTACAAATACGAGCGATTACAGTAACGGATGGAATGCTTTGCATGTAGAACGGCTGAAAAGGAATTTGGCGAGAAGGAAAGAAGATACGCTCAAGCGGTTTTATGAAAATATGTTTACGAAAGATGAGCTAAAAGAGAATAAAAACTTTGAAGACATTGTAGACCGTTTTAAAGGTGATTCTATTCAGTCTTTACAACTAGGTTTGGATTATTTAATAGAAACAGATATGAGAGAAGAACTAAAAGAAATTAAAGTACCTATACTACTTATTCACGGAGAACAGGATGTAATATGCCCATTGTCTGCGGCACGTAGTATGACGGAGAATAGCAGTAGCGAGCTGAAAGTAGTAAGTGAAGCAGGGCATGCGTTATGTGTAACGAATTTTGAATATTGCGTAAATGAGATAATTCAATTTGTAGAGGGGATACGACATGATCAACAAAACGTTACTACAAAAACGGTTTAATGGGGCAGCCGTATCTTACGATCGATATGCAAATGTACAAAAAAAGATGGCACATTCATTACTTTCAATCTTAAAGGAACGATATAGTGAAACGGCATCGATACGTATTTTAGAACTGGGGTGCGGGACGGGGTATGTAACAGAGCAATTATCAAAGTTATTTCCGAAAGCACATATTACAGCAGTTGATTTTGCTGAAAGTATGATTGCGATTGCGCAAACTAGACAAAATGTAAAAAATGTAACGTTTCACTGTGAAGATATTGAGCGATTACGATTAGAAGAATCATATGATGTCATTATTTCAAATGCTACATTTCAATGGTTAAATAATTTACAACAAGTGTTAAGAAATTTATTTCATCATTTGTCTATAGATGGGATATTACTCTTTTCAACGTTTGGACATGAAACATTTCAAGAATTGCATACTTCGTTCCAACGTGCGAAAGAAGAAAGAAATATAAAAAATGAAACATCGATTGGTCAACGTTTTTATTCAAAAGATCAGTTGCTTCATATATGCAAGATAGAAACAGGGGATGTGCATGTTTCTGAAACATGTTACATAGAGAGTTTTACAGAAGTTAAGGAGTTTCTGCATTCTATTCGAAAAGTAGGAGCGACTAATAGCAATGAAGGATCATATTGTCAAAGTCCCTCACTCTTTCGTGCGATGCTGCGCATATACGAAAGAGACTTCACGGGAAATGAAGGGATAATGGCAACGTATCATGCTTTATTTATGCATATAACAAAAGAGGGGAAGAGATGAAATGAAACAAGTACAAACAAAAAGGGATTGGAAAAAACTTGCATACGACGTAGTGGAAGAGAAGATGATTACGAAAGAAGATGCAATAGCGATATTAGAAGCTGATGATACAGAAGTTTTAGAAATTATGAATGCAGCTTACATTATTCGCCATCATCACTTTGGTAAGAAAGTAAAATTGAATATGATTATTAATACGAAATCTGGATTATGTCCTGAAGATTGTGGATATTGCTCACAGTCTATTATTTCAGAAGCGCCGATTGATAAATATGCATGGTTAACGCAGGAGAAGATTGTAGAAGGGGCACATGAAGCAATACGCCGTAAAGCAGGTACATATTGTATTGTAGCATCTGGTCGTCGTCCGACGGATAAAGAGGTAAATCACGTAATTGGAGCAGTTAAGGAAATTCGTGAAACGACAGATTTGAAGATTTGTTGTTGTTTAGGTTTCTTAAATGAAGATCAAGCAGGACGTTTAGCGGAAGCAGGTGTGCATCGTTATAACCACAACTTAAATACACATGCAAATAATTACGATAGTATTTGTTCAACGCATACGTATGATGATCGTGTTGATACAGTTCAAAAAGCGAAACAAGCTGGTATTTCACCATGCTCTGGAGCGATTTTTGGCATGGGAGAAACAATTGAAGAGCGTGCTGAAATTGCATTTGAATTACAACGTATAGATGCAGATTCTATCCCTTGTAATTTCCTTGTTGCTGTAAAGGGAACACCTCTTGAAGGGCAAAAAGAGTTAACGCCAGTAGAATGTTTAAAAGTACTGGCAATGATGCGTTTTGTAAACCCGACAAAAGAAATTCGTATTTCAGGAGGACGTGAAATCAATTTACGTTCTGTACAGCCAATCGGTTTATTTGCAGCAAATTCTATTTTTGTCGGGGACTACTTAACGACAGCTGGACAAGAGCCGACTGCAGACTGGGGTATGATTGCAGATTTAGGATTTGAGATTGAAGAGTGTGCATTATAAGATAGATGAAAAAGCAAACTTGTAAAAGGGTTTGCTTTTTTTGTAAATAAAATGTAATAAATAGTTGTGAACGCCTGTTACTATTGGTTTTTGAACGAAAAAAAGAATTTTTGTGGACGAATTTTCCAAGCCCTAGTTGTACATAGTAAATATGTAATTTATATTGGGTTGGAGGATTTTACATGTACAAATACATATTAGCGATTATGACTTGTTTAATTTTAATAAAAGCAATAAGTTCTGATCCAGTTAAGGCTGCTGAAAATCCTGAACAAAAAGAGATGCAACAAAGAATCGAACAACACTTTCGAACGAAAGCTGAACATTTTGGATTGAAAACGGAAGGAAAAGATTTAAAGGAAGTTAGAAAAGAAATTACTATTATAGAAGAAGCGAAAAAAAGAGAGAATGTATGGAGAACAGCACAAGCTCTTCATATAAAAACAGAAGGAAAAACGATGAATGAATTAATAAAAGATGTACAAAAAAAGGTGAAAAAATAAAAAGAGGCCGAAGCCTCTTTTTTTATGCCCATTGTTTTGATAAGTGAGCCATTTCAATTGCAGCAACAGCTGATTCATATCCTTTATTACCAGCTTTCGTACCTGCGCGTTCAATCGCTTGTTCAATTGTTTCTGTCGTTAATACGCCGAAAATAACTGGGATGTCCATTTGTAGTGATAAAGACGCAACACCTTTTGCTACTTCATTACAAACGTAATCGTAGTGAGTTGTAGCACCTCGGATTACAGTACCTAATGTCATAACAGCATCATACTTTCCGCTACTAGCCATCTTTTTAGCGATTAAAGGAATTTCAAATGCACCAGGAACCCAAGCAACATCAATATCATTTTCTTCTACACCGTGACGCTTTAATCCGTCTAAAGCGCCGCCAAGTAACTTACTTGTAATAAATTCGTTAAAACGTCCAACAACAACTCCAACTTTTAATCCTGTACCAACTAAATGACCTTCGAATACCATAATAAATCTCTCCTTTAATTATAAGTTTAGTAAGTGTCCTAATTTGTTTACTTTCGTTTGTAAATACGATTTATTCTCTTCTTTTGCTGGCATTTGCAACGGTACACGCTCGACTACTTCTAAATCGTAACCTTGTAAGCCAGCAATTTTTCTTGGGTTATTCGTTAATAATCGTAAACTTTGTAAACCTAAATCTTTTAATATTTGTGCTCCGATACCGTAATCACGAAGATCAGCAGGGAAGCCGAGTTTTTCATTTGCTTCTACAGTATCGAATCCTTCTTCTTGCAATTTATAAGCACGAAGCTTATTAAGAAGCCCAATGCCTCTTCCTTCTTGTCTCATATAAAGAAGAACACCTTTTCCTTCACGCTCAATTTGAGCAAGTGCTGCATGGAGTTGTGGTCCGCAATCGCAGCGATGTGAACCGAATACATCTCCTGTTAAGCATTCAGAATGAACACGCACAAGTACCGGTTCACCTATTGAAATATCACCTTTTACAAGTGCGATATGTTCTTTCGTATCTAATGAGTTAGAATAGCCAATTGCGTGGAAAGTACCGAAATCTGTAGGTAATGTAATTTCCACCTCTCTCGTCACAAGTGTTTCATGATGGCGGCGGTAAGCAATTAAATCTTCTATTGTAATCATTTTTATATCAAATTGTTTTGCGCATTCTATTAAATCAGGTACACGTGCCATCGTGCCGTCCTCATTTATAATCTCGCAAATAACTCCAGCTGGTTCGGCACCGCATAGCTTCGCTAAATCAACAGCAGCTTCTGTATGACCTGCACGACGCAGGACACCGCCTTCTTTCGCAATTAATGGAAAAATATGTCCAGGTCGATTGAAATCAGCGCCTTTTGATGCGGGGTTTAACAATTCTTGTATCGTAGTTGCACGTTCGTGAGCGCTAATCCCTGTTGTTGTAGAAACATGGTCAATGCTCACTGTAAACGCAGTATGATGTGAATCTGTATTATGAGATACCATTGGTTCTAATTGTAGACGTTCTGCGTACCCTGCTGTAATCGGTACACAAACGAGACCACGACCATGTGTAATCATAAAATTAATTGTTTCTGGTGTAATGTACTCTGCTAAAGCAATAAAATCGCCTTCATTTTCTCGGTTTTCATCATCACATACGATAACGACTTTACCTTGTTTTAAATCTTCTAGAGCTTCTTCAATACGATGAAACATTGTGCTTCCCCCTTATAGAAATCCGTTTTCTTGTAAAAAGCTTTCAGTCATTGAACCTACTCGTTTTGCAGGTTTAGTAATAAAGCGTTCGATATATTTACCAATCATGTCACACTCAATGTTTACGATATCTCCGGCATTTTTTTCTCCAATGACAGATTCGCTTACTGTGTGCGGGATGAGGGAAATCGTTATGGAAGATTCGTCTATATCAAATATCGTTAAACTCGTTCCATCAACAGCAATGGATCCTTTATGCAAACAATAGTGTAGCAATTCATCAGAAATTGCTATTTTGTAATAGACGGCATTGTAATGTTGTTTTTTATTTAAAATCGTTCCGATGCCATCAATATGTCCTGAAACGAAATGTCCACCGAATCGTCCGTTTGCAGACATTGCCCGCTCTAAATTTACTTTAGAGTGGGGTTTAAGCATGCGAAGCGATGTCGACTGCATCGTTTCAGGCATTGCATCAACTGTAAATGAAGTAGTTGTAAAGCTTGTTACAGTTAAGCAAATACCGTTGACCGCGATACTATCACCTAAGTGAATATCTGATAAAATTTTCTGTGCATGAATCGTTAATTTCATCGATTCTCCGCTTTGTTGCATGTTTGTTATCGTTCCTAATTCTTCTACAATTCCTGTAAACATTCCGTCACCTCGTTTCGGGCATGCGCAACGATTTTTATATCATCACCAATTTGTTTCATTTCTTGAATTTTCAAGGAAAGCGCATCTTGTAATTTTGAAAAACCATTTCCTCCAAATAAAGTAGGAGCATCTTTCCCACCAATTAATTTCGGGCTTATATAGGTTACAATTTCATTGAAATTGTTTGTTTTTAAGAAACTTGCATGAATCGATTGGCCACCTTCAACGAATAGAGAAAGAATTTGTTTCTCTCCAAGAAAGGAAAGAAGGTCCTCGATTTCTATATGCTTCGTTTCCATTTGGAATATAGCTATATTTTTAGATTCATAAGAAGATATCTTCTCTTTCTTTACATCCTTACCGACAATAATCCATGTCGGTGCTAAACCATCTATTATAACATGAGAAGATGGTGGTGTTCGTAAATGGGTATCTAAAACAACGCGAATAGGGTGTTTCCCACCATTTGGAATTCTTGTTGTTAAATGTGGGTTATCAGCTATAACTGTATTTACTCCAACAAGAATTGCATCATGTGTATGGCGATATTGGTGAACATCAGCACGTGCTTCTTCACCTGTAATCCACTTACTTTCACCAGTTACAGTTGCTGTTTTTCCATCTAAGCTCATCGCTGTTTTTATTGTTACAAAAGGGCGTTTTGTTTTCATGTAGTGAAAAAAGTAGCGATTTAATAAAACTGCTTCCGCTTCAAGAACACCGGTAGTTACTTCAATTCTAGCTTCCTCTAATCTTCTTTTTCCGTTACCAGAAACGAGCGGATTACAATCGAGAGTAGCAATTACAACACGCTTAACTCCTTTTTCGATGAGCAATTCACAACAAGGTGGTGTTTTTCCAAAGTGGCTACAGGGTTCCAGTGTTACATAAACGGTAGCGTCTTTGGCGTTCTGACCAGCCATTTGAAGGGCATGAACTTCTGCGTGTTCTTCACCAGCTCGTAAATGAGCCCCCATACCAACGATGTTTCCATCTTTTACAACAACAGCACCAACCATAGGATTTGGACTTGTTTGTCCTGATGTTCCTTCTGCTAACTGCAGGGCAATCCTCATATATTCTTGATCTGTCATTTTCTTCACCTCTCCTAAAAAAATCAAAAAACCCCAAGGATTTAATATCCTTGGGGTTTGGGAGACGTGATTTCTAGAAATATAGTTTGAATACGAAAGCATAGGAAAGAAACCTAACGATAATTGATATTTCTGCATAAGGAAAAAACCCAGCAAAATATCGAATTTTTAAACGCTAGTTGTCTCTTTTTATTTCAGTATAAAAAATAAGTATAGAAAATTAAACATATATAAAGAATCAAAATGGATCTTTAAAAATATGCATACTGAAATAAAAGTGTATTCACTATATAAAAAACTAGAAACATATCCTTCTCCCATCCAGACTATACTGTCGGCCCTAGAGTTTCACTAGATCCACCGTTTTCGAGTTGAAAACGGGTCACGGACTTAGAAGTTTTCACTTCATCACCGCCGGTTGGGAATTTCACCCGACCCCGAAGGATGCTGTTTGCTCAAATTATAGCACAAAAAAAATAAAAGGCTAGTAAAAAATATTCGAATGTGAAGAATTGTGTGAAAATATATGTGGGCTGGAATGGAAATAAAAGTATTAGAAATGTTGTAAGGAGAAGGGATATAACGGAGTTGCTAAAAAGAAAAAAACATGCACAAAAAAATGTGCATGTCACATGTAAAATTATTCTGCCTCTGGTGCTCTAACAACGGACTCGAATTTACCTTTATGCGAAGCGTCGCAATAAGGCATATTTTTTGATAAGCCACAACGGCATAAAGAAAATGCCGGTTTTGCTGGGAATACATTCCCTTGTGAGTCGACTAATTCCACGTCCCCTGTAACGCGAAAAGAGCCATTATCATTTACTTTAATTTGTACTTTTGCCAACGTTATCCCTCCTTCCCAAACGCTTAATTTCATCATATAATCAAGGGAAGTGCTTGGCAATATAAAGTGAAACTTTAATTAGTGGGGGAGGCATCCCCCACTAATTATTAGTTGAACCAATCGGGCTTTTAGGGGCAGTTAATCTCCCACCTAACTTCTTTGTTTCAGCCGAATTTTGAGGTGGGAGTTTTACTGCCCGCAAATAGCGGGGAAAAAAGAGCACTTTGTTTGAGAAAGAAGAGAGTGTTATAATAGTTTTCATAACTGACTAGAGTAAGGTGACGAGAGATGGATAAACAATTACATACATTACGAAACATTGCAAATGAGCGCACGTGGGCATCATTTTTGAATGATAATCATCCATATAGTTTGTTACATTGGTCCATTGCAGGTGTAGGGCAAGAGGCAAAGGATGTTTGGTTACTTCAAGATGAAGTAACATTTCAAACGACAGAATTTCCAACGTTAGATGATGCAATGCAATGGATTTCTAAAAATATGGAACAAGTTACAGACGTTTTAGCGCAATAAAAAAACAGGCTTATGCAAGCCTGTTTTTTGTTTCTTTCACATATGTGTTTAAAAATTGATCGATGGCTGCTTCGTACTCTTCTTTATTTTCGTTATAAGAGCAAGCGTGTGCACCGTGTTCTGCAATATAAAGTTGCTTATTATTTTCTTTCGCTTCATATAACGCTTTTGTCATATCAGCTAAAATATAGTCGTCATCTTTACTATGAATAAAGAGAACGGGATTGTTAATGTTTTTTATACAGTCGATTGGTGAAACTTCACGAATTGTATAACCGTCACGAACTTTTAAAAATGCGTTTGCTAAAGGTAATAAAGGCCATTTTGGTAAATGGAATTCAACCTTTAAACGGTGCTGTAATTGTCCGTGAAAATCAGAGAAAGGACAATCTGCAATATAGAAATCAGCACCATCTTCTACAAGTCCTGCGTATTGAAGAATTGTTGCAGCTCCCATAGATTCACCATGAATACCAAGTGTAATATTGGTTCCAAAACGGCTTTTTAGCCAGTCAACTACGGATTTCAAATCATGCTTTTCATAGTATCCATAGCTTGTTGTTTTTCCGCCAGTTTTACCATGACGACGATGATCATAAATGAGGACATTATATCCCCTTTTTAAGAATAAGTTTGCATATTTTACAGAGTTTATTTTATTTACAGTTACACCGTGGCAAAAAACCATAAACTTATTGGAATGACCAGCAGGAATGTAATATCCGTGAAGGTTGTATCCGAATTGTGAAGGGATATGAATTTCTTCTTTATGAAGAGCATCAAAATCCTCTATACGAAAATGTTTTTTCGTTTCTCTTTCGAGTACTTCTTCCTCTGTTTTTTTCTTTAAGTACATCACTTTATTTGTAAAGAAAATCCCAAGGGCAGTTATTGCACCTAGTATAGTAAACAATGCTGCAAAAAAACGTTTCATACTTTACCTCATCCTCCAAATACCGTTACATGTGATACACTTATATTGTATCACAATGATATAAAAGGGGAGAAATAGGAAATGCTGCATATACAAAAAATTACGCCAGCGATGAAAGAAACAATCCGAATGTTCATGTGTAAGAACTGGGGAAGTTCATTGATGGTTTCACGTGGTAAGGGACATCAGTTAGAAGAGTTGCCAGGATTTGTTGCGCTCTTAGATGACAGAATAATCGGAATTATAACGTATGAAGTGACCGGAAATATGTGTGAAATTGTATCGCTAGATAGCTTTGAAGAAAGAAAAGGAATAGGGACGAAACTTGTAGATTGTGTATTACAAGTTGCAGAAGAAGAGCGGTGCAGACAGGTTTGGCTTATTACAACAAATGATAATATGAATGCGTTACGATTTTACCAAAAACGTAATTTTGTAATGACTAATTTATATGTGAATGCGGTAGAGGAGGCACGAAAAATAAAGAAAGAAATTCCACGTATTGGATATGATAATATCCCAATTTTACATGAAATTCAGTTGGAGTATCATTCAGTCAAATGATGTAACAATTTTCAGAAATATGAGTTATTAATCTTGACGGATAGTGTAATTTAGGTTACCGTAAAATTGTAGTCTATTACCATATTAAGGGGTGACGATGTGGCAACTATACGTGATGTTGCAAAATTGGCAGGTGTTTCAGTCGCAACCGTTTCACGAGTTATTAATGAAAAAGGATACGTTCATGAGGACACAGTAAAACAAGTAAAGGAAGCAATTGAAGAATTACGTTATAGGCCAAACAGTGCAGCGAAGCCACTATTTAAAGAGAATTCAACGATAATTGCATTACTTGTAGATAATTTATGTAACCCATCAAACATCACTTTGCTACATTGTATTGAGGAAATAGCATATAAAGAAGGCTATCAAATCATTATTTGTAATATAGAGAATAAAGATAGATACATACATATGCTGAAGCAAAATAACATTGCAGGTGTTATTTTGACAAGAGCAGTTTTTAAAAGTATAGGAGAAATTCCATTTCCGTTTGTTTTGATTGATGAGCAACAATCACATGCAAATTATTATGAAAGTGGGCAGAGAGCTGTTTCTTTATTAAAAGAGGAAGGGTGTCACTTTCTTGCATATTTCGGTGAGGGAGAAGAAAGTGAAGAAATGGAAGATCATATAGCAGGGTTTTTAGACGCTGTTTGGGATGAAGGAATCTCTTATCGAGAAGAATGTGTACAAGGGTATACAAATAAACAATTTATTACATTATTGCAAAATAATCCGTATATAGATGGAATTGTAACCTCAAGTGATCAGATTGCTATTGAGTTAATTCGGTCAGCGAGATTTCTAAATATACATATACCAGATAAATTAAAAATTGTTGGACCGAATGGGAGCATAGAGTGTGAATGGATAGGCTCATCACTACCGGCAATTGAAAGCTATGTCAAAGATAATGGAAAAGTAGCTTTTCAACAATTAAAAGGAAAAATAAAAAAGTAAAAGGTGCGTTTTATACGCACCTTTTTATAATGTAATTGCGGCAATAAAGCCAAATATAAGTAACGGTATATTGTAATGTAGAAAAGTGGGTACACATGTATCCCATATATGATGGTGCTGACCATCAGCATTTAAACCGGATGTTGGTCCAAGGGTACTATCTGATGCTGGAGATCCTGCGTCACCTAGTGCTCCGGCTGTACCGATAATTGCAATTGTGGCCATTGGACTAAATCCAAGCTGAATGCAAAGAGGTACAAAAATGGTTGTTAAGATAGGGATGGTTGAAAAGGATGAACCAATTCCCATCGTAACGAGAAGTCCAATAACGAGCATAAGAAATGCAGCGAGTGGTTTGTTATTTCCAATTATATGTGCACTCGTTTGCACCAGTGATTCAACATGTCCTGTTTTTCGAAGGACAGCGCCGAATCCAGCGGCAGCAATCATAACAAAGCCAATAAAGGACATCATACGCATTCCGCTTGTTAATATCGCATCTGCTTCTTTAAGTGGTAGACTGCCACTAACTGATAAGACGATAATACCTGCTAAAGCACCGAAAATCATTGATTCTGTTGTTAATTGAACAGTTAATGTAGTAATGATAGATAATAACCCGAAAGTAATGCTACGTTTTGTATAGGGAACGATTTCATTTTCGGTAGTATGAATTTGTTCTGTTTCATACGTACGAGGTTTTCGGTACGTAATGAATACCGCTACACATAATCCAATAATCATACCAATTGCTGGAATAGTCATTGCTTTTGGAATAAGTGTGACATCAAATGTAAGGCCGCTTTGCGCAGCGTTGGTTTGTAATACGTCATGATAAATTTTTCCGAATCCTGCAGGGATCCACATATAAGGAGTAATCAATCCAAATGTAATAATACATGTGACAAGTCTGCGATCCACTTTCAGCTCATTTAATACTTTTAAAAGTGCTGGAATTAAGATGGGGATGAAAGCAATGTGAACAGGAATCACATTTTGTGAGAAACAAGCCATCGTTAAAATAATGAATAAAATAAGTATTTTAGAATAAACTTGTTTTTTCGTGTCTTGTTCATTGCCAATCCATTTTAATGCAGTTTGAATCATAGCATCTGGAAGTCCTGTTTTGGAAAGGGAAATAGCGAAACCACCAAGCATTGCATAACTTAAAGCGATTGGAGCGCTGTTTCCAAGACCAGTTGTAAAAGTGTTAATCGTTTCTGAAATACCGAGTCCGCCGATAATTCCGCCTGTTAAAGCTCCAACAATGATGGCGACAATGACCTGGACACGTAACAAACTAAGCAATAGCATAATTGCTACTGCGACGAGTACAGCGTTCATAATAAATGTAATCTCCCTAAATTTTTATTCTGTTAAGACAAGTAAATATGAAACATTTTGCTATGTTTATACATACTTGCGACATATTATTATAAAATGTTTTCTATGAAATGTAAAAGAGCCTTTTGTTACTAATGCTGAAAAGCTAGCTCTTGTTTAATTGATCGCAAAGAATTGGCGAATAATTCTGGTTCTTCTAAATCAGGAGAATGTGCTGAATTTGGGAACCAAACCATCTTTTTTATAGGCGCTTCAATAATATCGCAATATTCCTGAACGAGTGCATAAGGAGTTTGATAATCATAGCGACCAGAACAAAAATAAACTGGAATAGATAAACTTGAGATAGAAGCAAAGAAATCGATTGTCAGCATTTCTTCCCATAAAACGCCAGATTTTAAATTTCCTGCGAGAAACTTGAACCAATCTAATAGCGTATACTCAGGAGAAAAGAAACCTTTTCGTATGAAAGAAAAGGAAGATCCGTTTTGGATTGCGCCTCCAAATGTGCCAAGCCACTTTCTTTGAATAATGAGACGTCTCGTATCTAAAAATGGTGGTTTGCCTAATTTTAAAAGGGAAGCTAATGCTTTTTTATGATTATGTTTTTTTGCAGAATGAATTAAATGTTGATATAGCAATTCTTCATTTTGTTTCATATGTACAATTTGCCCAATACCGATGTAAGCCTCGATATACTTTGGATATTGATGTGCTATGTTAAGCCCAATAATACTTCCCCAAGAATGACCAGCGAGAAATAGTTTTTGTTTGTTGA
Organism: Bacillus cereus group sp. BfR-BA-01524; assembly: GCF_022662595.1. Taxonomy (NCBI): domain Bacteria; kingdom Bacillati; phylum Bacillota; class Bacilli; order Caryophanales; family Bacillaceae; genus Bacillus; species Bacillus cereus group sp. BfR-BA-01524. The sequence continues at coordinate 16,542 of NZ_JAKUDW010000001.1, forward strand.
ACCTTTTAAGTACATATTGAATCACTTCTTTTGCATCGGAAACGAATTGTTCGATTGTGAAATTGGCTCCGAAATCTTTCATTGAAAAGGATTTACCAGCCCCGCGTTGATCCCAATTAATAACAATAAATTGCTTCTCTAATTCTTTTTGAAAATGGCGAATAAATCCGATTTGTGCCATCCCAGGTCCGCCGTGACAGCATAATAAAATAGGTTGCTCTACGTTTTGTCCACGCATAAGGAGAGTTTGTTTTCGATTATTTATCATAACGCTTTCTATCGTAGCGATACTATTAGGAATGAGTTGTTTGTTTTCGTTATAGAACTGAGGGGTGTAGCTACGAAAAAGCATATTGAAAACCTCCTTTTGTGAAATCGTATGAATCGCACAGGCTATTCATTTTGCATATACTGTTAGAAAATCATTGTAACATACCATACTAGTGTCATTTCAACACGGGAGGAGGGAAATTGTGACGATTGGAGAAATTATAGATGGTTTAAATAGACGTGAATCCATCGCTATTATAGCAAAACGTCTTGAAATAAGCCCGTATACATTATCGAAGAAATTAAGATTGATTGGATACGAATATGATGGAGAGCAGAAGAAACGTATTTTTGTAGGAGATGGAGAAGAACCACGTCACTTACAACTCCAAGAAGCGACCGCCCTTCAATATGAGAAAACAGATTATCAATTATTAATTTACGAGCAATTACAAAGCATTTATGAGTTACTAAGAAAAAGAGACGAAGTAATTGCACCAATTATGAGTAAGAGTACAGAGAAAAAGAGACGAACCTTTTCTATTAATACAGAAATATTAGCAAGATTGGACCTTATATCAGAATCGAAAGGAATTCAAAAGTCTAAACTTGTAGAAGAGGCGTTGCAACAATTTTTACAGCAATATGAAGTTGACAAAACATCACATTTTGATAACTAAAGAAAAGGATACTATGTTCATTGGAAGAACGAGTATCCTTTTTATGATGTATATTACGTATAAAATAGAGGATCAGTACAAATCCTTTATGGCGTGAAAAATGAAATTTATTATTAGAGAAACACTTAATTTACTTTTTGAATTCTTCCGTCAATAACTGGCTGAATTGGTTCTTTTAATTGTTTTACGTAATCGACTAACGCTTCAAAGTCGTTTGGACCAGTTTCTGCATTTTTACCATTTTTAAATGATACGAATCCGTCACCGCCAGAAGCTAAGAAGGCATTTGCAACTACGCTATACGTTGTAGATGGAGATAATTCTTCTCCGTTTGTTAAACGTATATTTGTAACTTTTTCACCGTTTGGTTTATTTACATCCCACGTATATTGAATACCTGAAATTTGAAGCATTCTTGTTGTTCCTTTTTGCCATTGCTGATTTAAAATATCGCGAATGTCTTGACCTGTTAAATCTACTTTAATCAATTGATTTCCAAAAGGTTGAATGCCGTATAACTCACCCCACGTAATATCACCAGCATCTAAGTCATTACGAATGCCACCAGGATTCATGAGGGCGATTTGAGTTTGCATCGTTTGACGCTGAGCATCGGCAACTAAATTTCCAAGAGTGGACTCACCAGCATCATTTTGTTTACGGTCGATAGGTGCTGTAGATTTTCCGACCACTTCATTTACAAGTGGTGCGATTTTTTCTTTATATTGATCTAGTTTTTTCTTTACTTGTTTATCAGGTTCTACACCTTCATGATACGTTGTAACAACTTCAGCTTTTTTCTTTACAATATCCTTTGTTTTACGATCAATTGTTACATCCACGTCTGAGAAAGCCGTTCCGTATGAATTTGCTTGGACAATTAGTTTATTATTTACTGTACCATTTACATACGTATGACTATGTCCACCGAAAATAACATCAACTTCTGGGTCTGTTTCATTTGCAATTCGAGTAAGGTCGCCATTTGTTACCCCAGATTCATCGGTTGTTCCACCGACATGAGCAAGAACGACGATTGATTTAACGCCGAGGCGTTTTAATTGTTGTGTTGATTTATTAATTGCTTCTACTTCATCAGTAATTTGTACATTTTTAAGCATCGTAGGCATAACAACATTTGGTGTATCAGTTGTAACAACACCAATGAATCCGACAGGAACACCATCTACCATTTTTATAGTAAATGGTGGTAAAAATAAGCGGCCAGTTGATTTGTTATAGAAGTTAGCAGCTACATAGGGGAAGTTAGCCCCTTTGAAATTCCCTGTTTTTTCATGATATCCACCGTAAATGAGGCGTTTCATTTCATCAATGCCTTCATCAAATTCATGGTTCCCGATTGTACCAACATCAAATTTTAAGTCATTTAAAAATTCAATCGTCGGTTCATCTTGTAATAATGCTGAAACTGGTGGACTAGCTCCGACGATATCACCAGCATGTACGAGAAGGGTATTAGGGTTTTGTTTTTTACGTTCTTTTAAATAAGTAGCTAAGTAATCAGCGCCACCAGCTTCTTTATTATTGATTTTTTTAACAGTATCTAGTTGTCCATGGAAATCATTAATACCAAGCATTTGTACGTCTATGTAGCGGTTTTGTTCAGCTGGATTCTGAGATGGGGGAGCGGCAAATACGCTTGAAAAAGTAATAGTGCTTAAAACAGCAACGGCAGGAATAATTTTTTTCCACATAATATAATTCTCCTTTTTTTATAATCTGACATCATACGACATAATTTTAATAGATTCATAGGATTATAGCTACATAAAAATTTAGTCTTTTCGAAAAATTAACATATTTACAAAAAGTGAATAATAGAGTAAAGACCCTTTTTTATTGTCGATTTCATCGTGTATCTACTATAATGGAGAAAAAAGTAAAAGGTGAGTAGCATGAAGAAAAAGAAACAAAGACAAATGCAAAGACAATCGCAAGTGAATCAACCAAAGAAAGAAACACTTACATTAGGCGATCAATTAAATGATTCACTCATGCAACAATTAAAGAGTAAGAAGAAAGAGTTGCAAGTGAGAGAAGAGGTAAAAGAGGCAGCTGAACTGGAAAGAAAGCGCCAAGAACAAAAAGAACGTGAAAAGAATAAATCATTTGAAGAACTGCTAAGTGAAAGTAACCTTACTTGGAAAGACTTTAAATAATAAAAAAATGATCAGTGAAATACCACTGATCATTTTTTGACGAGCTTGTAAGAAAAGGGGAGTTAGAATGAGGAAAATTGTCGTTGTTCCGCATGAAAACCATTGGATTGAAAAATTTCAAATGGAGGCTGAAAGATTAAAATCAGCGATGCCAGAAACGGTGGAAATGCATCATATTGGAAGTACGTCAGTGCCCGGACTGGCAGCTAAACCTATTATTGATATGATCATGGAAGTAGAAAATATCGAAAGAGTAGATGGGTGGAATGAACGCTTTATAGAGCTTGGTTACATCGTAAAAGGGGAAAATGGTATTTCAAGACGCCGATATTTTATTCATGGAACTGAGGAAAAACGTTCGTATCATTTACACGTGTTTGAAAAAGGAAATCCAGAGATAGTAAGGCATTTAGCGTTTCGTGATTATATGATGGCTCATTGTGAAGAAGCAGAGGCATATGCAACCTTAAAGAAAGAATTAGCCGAAAAGTATACATATGATGGCACGCTATATACGGAAGGGAAAAATGAGTTTGTGCGCAATGTGGATGAAAAAGCGAAAGAATGGAGAGAAAATAACGTGAATGAATGAGTTCACGTTATTTTTTAGCTATATAAAAGTGTTATGTAAACTGTACGTATGTTTTGACTTTTTGGATGAATCTTGTTGAAATAAAGTTATGGCTTATAAAAAATGTAACAATGAAAGGGAGACGACTGTGCATATTCCAACAACTACACTTCATAATGGCGTGAAAATGCCGATGATTGGTCTAGGCGTATATAAAGCGAAAGAAGGCGACGAAGTAAAACAAGCAGTAAAAACAGCGTTAGAAGTTGGATACCGTTCAATTGATACAGCAACTGTGTATGAAAATGAAAGCGGTGTCGGAGAGGCGATACTTGAATCAGGAATTCCAAGAGAAGATATATTTATTACAACAAAAGTATGGAACGACGATCAAGGATATGAAGAGACACTCGAGGCGTTTGAAAAGAGTTTAAAAAAATTACAAATGGACTATGTAGATTTATATTTAATACATTGGCCGGTAAGAGGGAAGTATGTTGATACGTACCGAGCTTTAGAGAAATTGTATGAAGAAGGTAAAGTGCGTGCGATTGGTGTTTCTAATTTTCATAAACATCATTTAGAACTATTATTACCAAATTGCAAAGTGAAGCCGATGGTAAACCAAGTGGAACTTCATCCGATGTTGACGCAATTTGAATTGCGTAATTATTGTCAAGATGAGCAAATTCAAATGGAAGCATGGAGTCCGTTAATGAGGGGCGGAGAAGTATTCCAGCATCCAATCATTCAGGCTATTGCTAACAAATATGAAAAAACACCTGCACAAGTTATATTAAGGTGGGATATTCAAAGCGGGATTGTTACAATTCCTAAATCTGTTACACCATCTCGTATTAAAGAAAACTTTACTATTTTTGATTTTGCACTAACTGAAGAAGAGATACGTCAAATTAACACGTTGAATCGTGATTTACATGTAGGAACGAATCCTGATAAATATGATACGTTATAAAAAAGACTGTCTCCTAATACTGGAGACAGTCTTCTGTTTATCGGTAATTCGATATTTTTAACGATGCAAAGCATATGTGTCATATTTAACAATCTTTTGAAGTTGTACATATTCTTCTTTAGTTAAAGGTAACTGTTGGCTAGCTCGTATATTTTCCTGCAATTGTTGAAGCGAGCTTGCACCAGGTATAACAGCTGCAACAGTCTTATTATGTAAGCAATATTGAATAGCTGTTCCTGTTAAAGAGCTTTCTCCAATCGTTTCTTTTACACTCGCTAGAGTTGTATGTAATTCATCGTAAGAATAAGAGAGATAATCCTTTTCCTTTACTCTTTCTACTTTTCTTGCATTGTTGTCAGTTAAAATTCCTTTTGCAAGTGGCCCGCGAGCAATGACACTAATTTGGTGTTCATTCAGAAGGGGGAACCATTCTTCTGGACGACGATTTAAAAGGCTATATTCCATTAGTACACTAACGATGTTTGAGCGTTTTGCATACTCACGAACGACATTTGGGCGTATAGAAGAAATACCGTAATGGCGAATAATACCTTCTTTTTTCAATTCTTCAAAAGCTTCAATTGTTTCATCGATTGGATCTTCAATCGTTCCGCCATGAAGTTGGTAAAGATCAATATAATCAGTTTGAAGTCTACGTAAACTTTCTTTTACTTCAGTTTTTATGTAAGCTTTAGAAGGATCCCAAGACCAGCCATTTTTTTCTTCTGTCCAATGATTTCCAACCTTCGTTGAAAGAACAATTTGGTCTCTTTTCCCCTTCAAGGCTTTTCCAACAAATTCTTCATTTAATCCGTAATCATATAAATCTGCTGTATCAAAAAAATTAATTCCTAAATCGATCGCTTCATCGATAATACGCATAGCTTCTGTTTCAGATGTACCGAGAGACATACAGCCAAGGCCCATTTCTGTAACAAACAAATCTGAGTTTCCTAATTGACGTTTTTTCATAGGTCAACCTCCTTACCTTTATTGTACGAGAGGAAAAAGAGGTTGACAAACGTTTCCTTTTTCGCTTCGCATTAACTGCCCGTAAAGGCATGATTAATGTTTCACTTTATTTGCTGTAATCCACTCTTGTACAGTTGTATACTCTTTGCTATATTGTTTTAGCTTATGGCGAATTTGCCATGCTTTTCCGACTAACGTGATGCGATTTGGTAAAATATAAACTTTCATTTCTATCACGCTCCTTTCAATGTGGTAAAATGTATGAAGAAAGAATAGGAAATAGAACAGGGAGATGAAGTAGTATGAGTAATCTTACAGAGAGAACAGTAAAAACTGAGCCGATTTTTGATGGTAGAGTTATAAAAGTTCGTGTTGATGATGTAGTATTACCAAATGGAGAAATGAGTAAACGTGAAATTGTAAATCACCCTGGTGCAGTTGCGATTATTGCTATTACGGATGAGGGGAAAATTGTGCTTGTTGAGCAGTATCGTAAAGCGCTTGAAAAGGCGATTATAGAAATTCCAGCCGGCAAGTTAGAACCTGGTGAAAAACCAGAGGTAACAGCAGTTCGTGAATTAGAAGAGGAAACAGGATATGTATGTGAAAATATGGAGCTCATTACTTCTTTCTATACATCTCCAGGATTTGCAGATGAAATTTTATATGTATATAAAGCGACAGGTTTGACAAAAAAAGAAAATAAAGCTGAGTTAGATGAAGATGAGTTTGTGGAATTAATGGAAGTATCATTAGAAGAAGCGATTACTCTTATGAAAGATCTTCGTATTCATGATGCGAAGACGATGTTTGCAGTACAATATTTACAACTACAAAAATAAACACTCGCCAAAGGCGAGTGTTTTTTAATTGATTTTTGCATATACACGTGCATCACGTAAGCTACCATCTGGTGCTAGGAAATCATTTTCCATTGTACCTTCTAGAATGAATTCTAAACGTTCTGCTAAGCTACATGCATTTATATTTGTTGCATCAGTACGAATTTCAATTCTTCTAGCGCCTAGTTTATCAAAGGCGAACTGAATAGCGCCTTTAACAGCTTCGGTCATATAGCCTTGTTTTGTATAGGCACTATGTAGCCAGAAGTGAAGTGAAAACTTTGGAATATCCCAGTTTTCAGGCTTTAGTGTAATTGCTCCGATGAATGTACCAGATACTTTATCGTATAAGTGAAAATCAAGTGTTTCACGAAGTAAAAACTGTCCGTGAGCTTCGCGAACAATTTCTTCAGCACTCTCTTCTGTTTCAGCGTTAATTGGTATCCACGGTACTAAGTCTTCTAGAGAAGCTTGGATTGCTTCATATACTTCTGCACCATCACCTGGAAATGGTTTACGAACTTGCAAGCGTTCAGTTTGAAATAATGTTGGAAAATCTAATAATAATGGTTTCAAGAGAAATCCCTCCTATTCTCTACTTTTTAGTTTAGCAAAGTAGAGCGGAATTTCAATGTTAATTCGTCATACTTTTTTCTTTCTTTCATACATTTTTAATAAGAGTGTGAACGGAGGGAAGAAAAATGTGGCGAAAAAATTGGCAAGACCGTGTAATGTCTCACATACAGGAAAACTCTTCATTATATATATTTAATGCTGTTTTATTATTGATGGGAGTAATATTCGGAGCCATTCTTGTGAATAGTTTACAAATCAATCAAAAACAAGATTTATCATTTTATTTACAACGTTTTTTTGGACAAGTCTCTAAAGGAGAATTTGCCATTGCGGGCGAAATGTTTCGAGAAAGTTACTTTTCGCAATTAAAATACATCGGATTTATTTGGATTTTAGGGATTTCAATTGTTGGATTACCACTTATTTTTATTTTATTATTTGTAAAAGGAGTTGTTGTTGGATTTACAGTTGGTTTTTTAGTAAGTCAGCATGGATGGAATGGACTATTATTAGCATTTGTATCTGTTTTGCCACAAAATTTAATTATCATTCCAGTCTTTCTCGTTATGACAACCATTGCTGCAAGTTTTTCTTTACGGATGATTAGGCATCAATTTATTAGAAAAATAACCGAGCCACTGTTACCATTATTAATCCGGTATACATGCTTCTTTCTTGTAATTGGAGTGGTGTTAGCACTTGCTTCTAGTGTGGAGGCTTACGCATCACCAGTTTTAATGAAAGAAGTTGTTGAGGCTATTAATAAAAAATAAATACTTTTTGAGAATAATTATCAATTTATTTTTATTGTTTTTCTTTTGACAGAAGCCCCTCTTCTGATATAATGGTGTAAGAGTGGCGAGGAGGGAGTAGTACCGAATGGAAGAAAGAATTGAACGAATTAAGAAGCAATTACATGCAGCGAGCTACAAATTAACACCGCAACGTGAAGCAACAGTTCGTGTGCTGCTAGAAAATGAAGAAGATCATTTAAGCGCAGAAGATGTTTACCTCCTTGTAAAAGAAAAGTCGCCAGAGATCGGATTAGCAACCGTCTATCGAACTTTAGAACTATTATCTGAGTTAAAAGTTGTCGATAAGATTAACTTCGGAGACGGTGTTTCACGCTATGACTTACGCCAAGAAGGTGCGCAGCGTTTCCACCATCATTTGATTTGTACACAATGTGGTGCTGTACAAGAAATACAAGAAGATTTACTTGGTGAAGTGGAAAGGAAAGTAGAGCGAGACTGGAGCTTTAAGGTGAAAGATCATCGTTTAACATTCCATGGGATTTGTAAAAACTGTCAAGAAAATGAAACGGATGAAAAATAACCTTTTCCTATTTATCTAGGAAGAGGTTTTTTATTTGAATAAGGTATAAATTGATGAAAGCTTGGCATATGTTGTAATAACTTATATTTTGGAGGAATTTACAATGCGCCGAGCTTTAAAATTAACTTTTGATGGAATAAAAGTATTTTTATTATTTACAAGTTGTACGATTTTGTTTTATTTCGCTATACTATGGATAAATGAAGAATATGAAAGCTATCATCGTTATGAAAAACCTAAAGAAGAGACTGTAGAAAAAGTATCAGGGAATGAAGAACCGGCAAAGGATGCTTTCGTAAATAGAATGATGTTTTTCTATGAAAATGGGGAGTAGTGTAGAGTGGAAGATCAATTAAAAGATTTTATTCATTATATGGTTGTCGAAAAAGGATTAGCAAAGAATACAGTAGTATCTTATGAACGGGATTTAAAAAGCTACGTAAAGTATTTGCAAAATGTGGAACAGACGAAAACTTTTCATGAAGTGACCCGTTTACACATTGTTAACTTTTTGCAGTATTTAAAAGAAAACGGAAAATCTTCGAAAACATTGGCGCGTCATATCGCATCAATTCGTTCGTTCCACCAATTTTTACTTCGTGAACGAGCGGTAGAACACGACCCATCCGTACATATTGAAACGCCGCAAGGGGAGCGGAAATTGCCAAAAGTATTATCAGTTGATGAAGTAGAGGCGTTACTTCAAACACCAAAAATGACAAGTGCTTTTGGGATTCGTGACAAGGCGATGCTAGAGTTACTTTATGCAACAGGACTTCGTGTTTCAGAATTGATTGCACTCAATTTAGAAGATGTACATTTAACGATGGGATTTGTTCGTTGCATAGGGAAAGGGAATAAAGAAAGAATTATTCCACTAGGAAGTTTAGCAACGGAAGCGATTCAAAAGTATATTGAAAAAGGAAGAAGAGAATTAATGGGGAAAAAAGTAGTAGATGCACTCTTTTTAAACCATCATGGTAATCGATTATCAAGACAAGGATTTTGGAAAATATTAAAACGATTAGCGAAAGAAGCAAATATTGAAAAAGAGCTTACACCTCATACGTTGCGTCATTCGTTTGCTACGCATTTATTAGAAAATGGAGCAGATTTACGTGCTGTACAAGAAATGCTTGGACATGCAGATATTTCAACGACGCAAATCTATACGCACGTTTCAAAAACTAGATTAAAAGATGTATATAAACAGTTTCATCCGAGAGCATAGTTACTATGCTCTTTTTTTCATAGATTAAGAGGGAAAGACCGTTTCACAGAAACTTCACAAACATTTCGTATATTGTTTTCAGCAGAAGACTGGAATATTACAATGTATTTCCTCTATACTAAATAAAGTATAAAGGAGGAAATGATGATGAAAAAACTTATTATGATTTTATTTATCGCGATGCTAGCGTTGGCTGGCTGTAATACAAACAAAGAAGAACCGAAAAAAGAAAAGAAACTTGAAAGTATAAACGTAGCGATTCAAACGAATCCGAAAGAAATTAAACCTGGTGAAAAAACAGAAGTACAAGCACTTGTTACACAAGGAAAAGAAAGAGTAACGGATGCTGATGACGTAAAGTTTGAAATTTGGAAAGATGGCGACGAGAAACACGAGATGTTAGATGGTAAGCATAAAGGAAAAGGTGTTTATGCAGCAGAGAAAACATTTGAAACTGATGGAGTATATCATATTATTCCTCATACAAATGCACGCGATATGCACGTTATGCCAGCACACAAAGTGGCTGTAGGAAATGCGAAAGTAGAAGATGCAAAAAAAGAAAATAGTGATCACAGTGCAGGACATGGAGATCATAAAAGTGACACAATGATCCATCTTATGGCTGGAGACATAAAGGCAAATGCTGAATCTACAATGAAAGTTCATTTAAAGCAAAAAGAAGAAGCATTAACTGGTGCTGAAGTACAATTAGAGATTTGGAAAGATGGTGTTGAAAAACACGAATTTATTCCAGCGAAAGAAGGAAATAAAGGAGAGTATGAAACGAAACATACTTTCAAAGAGAACGGCTCTTACAAAGTGAAAGTGCATGTAAGAAAAGGCGAATTGCATGAACATAAAGAAGAAACGATAGAAGTAAAATAAAAAGTAGCTCTTTAGAGCTACTTTTTATTTTTGTTATGAAGAAATAAATCATAAAATAATTAGCACTTCGTTGCAGAATGGATTACAATAGAAGTGTGAAGAAAATGAGAAATTCTACGAAAATGTATTAAAAAGAAAGCGTAAACATGTTATGATATCAGTATCAGATGTCTGACATCTGACTTAGAAAAAACTAGAAATGTTTTTGAGTCGTTTCAAGTAAAACGAAATAGGTTAGAGAATGGTTTAAAGAAGTACTGTTTGACAATGAGAATTCTTATGGATAACAGTTTCACTTTATAGCGTTTTGAACATACTACAAGAAGTAGAACTGAACTTATAGGAGGTCGCAGTTATGAATAAATATAAACGTATATTCCTAGTCGTAATGGACTCTGTGGGAATCGGTGAAGCACCAGATGCTGAGCAATTTGGTGATTTAGGATCTGACACAATTGGTCACATTGCTGAACATATGAATGGTTTACAAATGCCTAACATGGTGAAATTAGGTCTTGGTAACATTCGTGAAATGAAAGGTATCTCTAAAGTAGAGAAACCACTTGGATATTACACAAAAATGCAAGAGAAATCTACTGGTAAAGATACAATGACAGGTCACTGGGAAATTATGGGCCTTTACATTGATACACCATTTCAAGTGTTCCCGGAAGGATTCCCGAAAGAATTACTTGATGAATTAGAAGAAAAAACAGGCCGTAAAATTATCGGTAATAAGCCAGCTTCTGGAACTGAGATTCTTGATGAACTTGGTCAAGAGCAAATGGAAACAGGCTCTTTAATCGTTTATACTTCTGCTGATAGCGTATTGCAAATTGCAGCACACGAAGAAGTAGTGCCACTTGATGAGTTATATAAAATCTGTAAAATTGCACGTGAATTAACATTAGATGAGAAGTACATGGTAGGTCGTGTTATTGCTCGTCCATTCGTTGGTAAACCTGGAAACTTTACACGTACACCAAACCGTCATGACTATGCATTAAAACCATTCGGTCGTACAGTAATGAATGAATTAAAAGATAGTGACTACGATGTAATTGCTATCGGTAAAATCTCTGATATTTATGATGGCGAAGGGGTAACGGAATCACTTCGTACGAAGTCTAACATGGATGGAATGGATAAGCTTGTAGATACATTAAATATGGACTTTACAGGTCTTAGTTTCTTAAACTTAGTTGACTTTGATGCATTATTCGGCCACCGCCGTGATCCACAAGGATACGGAGAAGCTCTGCAAGAATATGATGCACGTCTACCAGAAGTATTCGCAAAACTAAAAGAAGATGATCTATTATTAATTACAGCAGACCACGGTAATGATCCAATTCACCCTGGTACTGACCATACACGTGAATATGTACCATTATTAGCATATAGCCCAAGCATGAAAGAAGGCGGACAAGAGTTACCACTTCGTCAAACATTTGCTGATATTGGTGCAACAGTAGCAGAAAACTTCGGTGTGAAAATGCCAGAATACGGAACAAGCTTCTTAAACGAGCTAAAGAAATAGGGGGATAAACAAATGAATCGTGAACTTATTACAAAATCAGCTTCATACTTAAAAGAGAAATTTCAAGAGACACCACAAGTAGGACTAATCCTTGGATCAGGACTAGGTGTATTAGCAGATGAAATTGAGAACGCAGTAACAGTACCTTACAGTGAAATCCCTGAATTCCCAGTATCAACTGTAGAAGGCCATGCAGGTCAACTAGTATTTGGTACACTTCAAGGTGTAACAGTAGTAGCAATGCAAGGACGTTTCCACTTCTATGAAGGATACGACATGCAAAAAGTAACATTCCCAGTTCGTGTTATGAAAGAACTAGGTGTAGAAACGGTTGTTGTAACAAACGCAGCTGGTGGTGTAAATACATCATTTGAGCCAGGCGATCTTATGTTAATTTCAGACCACATTAACTTCATGGGTACGAATCCATTAATCGGACCAAATGATTCTGAAATGGGCGTACGTTTCCCTGATATGTCTACATCATATACAGTAGAACTTCGCGAAATGGCGAAACAAGTTGCAGCAGACTTAAATATTAAAGTACAAGAAGGTGTATACGTAGGAATGACAGGTCCTGTATATGAAACACCTGCTGAAATTCGTATGCTTCGTACACTTGGCGGAGATGCAGTTGGTATGTCAACAGTACCTGAAGTAATTGTAGCGCGTCATGCTGGTATGAAAGTATTAGGTATTTCTTGTATTTCAAATATGGCAGCTGGTATTTTAGATCAGCCACTTCACCACGATGAAGTAATTGAAACGACAGAACGTGTTAAAGCTAACTTCTTAGCATTAGTAAAAGCAATCGTAAAACAAATGAAGGGGTGACTTCACAATGAGAATGGTGGACCTAATTGCAAAAAAACGTGACGGACATGCATTAACGACAGAAGAAATTAACTTTATTGTTGAAGGATATACAAATGGTGATATTCCTGATTATCAAGTAAGTTCACTTGCAATGGCAATTTTCTTCCAAGATATGAACGATCAAGAGCGTGCTGATTTAACGATGGCAATGGTAAATAGCGGTGATACAATCGACTTATCAGCTATTGAAGGTGTAAAAGTAGATAAGCATTCGACAGGTGGTGTTGGTGACACAACGACACTTGTATTAGGTCCATTAGTAGCTGCTTTAGGTGTACCAGTAGCGAAAATGTCTGGACGCGGTTTAGGACATACTGGTGGTACAATTGATAAATTAGAAGCAGTTCCAGGATTCCATGTGGAAATTGAAAACGATGAATTCATGCGTCTTGTAAATGAAAACAAAATTGCTGTTATCGGCCAAAGTGGTAACTTAACACCTGCTGATAAAAAGCTATATGCACTTCGTGATGTAACAGCAACAGTAAACTCAATTCCGCTTATTGCAAGTTCGATTATGAGTAAAAAAATTGCTGCTGGTGCAGATGCAATTGTTCTTGATGTAAAAACTGGAGCAGGTGCATTTATGAAAACGGATGAAGATGCAAAACGTTTAGCAGAAGCAATGGTACGTATCGGTAATAACGTTGGTCGTAATACGATGGCAGTTATTTCTGATATGAGTCAACCACTCGGTGAAGCTATCGGTAACGCATTAGAAGTACAAGAAGCAATTGATACATTACAAGGTAAAGGGCCGAAAGATTTAGAAGAGCTATGTTTAACACTTGGAAGTCAAATGGTGTACCTTGCTGGACAAGCTTCATCTTTAGAAGATGCACGTGAAAAGCTAATTGAAGTAATGAACAACGGAAAAGCGCTAGAATCATTTAAAACGTTCTTATCAGCGCAAGGCGGCGACGCATCTGTTGTTGATGACCCTTCTAAATTGCCACAAGCACAATTTAAAATTGAAGTGGACGCGAAAGAAGACGGATATGTATCAGAAATCGTTGCAGACGAAATCGGAACAGCAGCAATGCTTTTAGGAGCAGGACGTGCAACGAAAGAATCTGAAATTGATTTAGCAGTTGGTCTAATGCTGCGCAAAAAAGTAGGCGATAGCGTGAAGCAAGGTGAATCCCTTGTTACAATTTACGCAAATCGCGAAAATGTTGAAGATGTAAAAGCGAAAATTTATGAGAACATGAAGATCTCTAAAGAACACGTAGATGCACCAACTTTAGTACACGGTATCGTAACGAAGTAATAAAAAAAAGCTGAGGAGATTTCTCCTTGGCTTTTTTTACTATTTTTTGTTTATAATAATAATGGGTGAAATTATGATTAGAATTTGTGCAGTAACAAAAACAGATGAAGTATTATATGATGTTTCTCTAGAAGAAACAAAGAAAGACCATATTGTATGGTATTGGCTAGATTTATATAAGCCAACGAAAGAAGAGTATACATATATTCTGCAAGACCATTTTAAGTTCCATCCCCTTGCAATTGAAGACTGTCTAGAATATGTACAGAGGCCAAAAGTTGATTTTTATGATGGATATAACTTTTTAGTTCTTCACGCGTTTGGAGAAGATGGGCTAGAGCCACATGAAATTGATTTATTTGTTAGTGATCGCTATATTGTTTCTTTCCATTTTTCTCATAATAATGCAATTGAAAGAGTATGGAAAACACTTGGTGAGAAGAGGCGGATTAAGAAAGGGCCTTTACATGTAGCACATACAATCACTGATCAAATTGTAGATGATTATTTCGCACCTGTATATTACATTGAAGATCATTTAAATGCGATCGATGATAATTTAACAGGTGAGACAGCAGGAGCCGTGCTAGAAGAAGTATTTGATATTAGGGCAGATTTATCTAAGTTAAGACGTACAATTATTCCAATGCGTGATTTATTGTATCGTATTTTGAATTCCACTCGTTTTTACGGTATAAGTGATCATGAGATTTATTTTAAAGATATACATGATCATCTACTTAAACTTACGGAAATGATTGAGGCAAGTCGAGAGTTAACGGCGGATATTCGGGATAGTTATTTTTCATTAAACTCACATCATATGAATAACATTATGAAAACATTAACTGTATTCTCGACTATTTTCATGCCATTAACATTTATTGCGGGAGTATATGGAATGAACTTTACGCATATGCCAGAGCTTGGTGGACAATATAGTTATTTTATTTGTCTTCTTCTAATGGCATTAATTGGCGGCGGAATGATGGCCTGGTTTTATAAAAAAGGATGGTTTAAGTAAAAAAACACCGAGGATTTCCCCGGTGTTTTTTCTTAACCAATGGCATGTAATACAAACATAGCTAAGAATAAGCATGTAATGATATACATAGATGGTGCGACTTCTTTACGCTTTCCAAGAGCAACTTTTAAGATAGGATAAGCAATAAATCCGAACGCAATGCCATCAGCGATACTATATGTGAGCGGGATCATGACGATAATTAAGAACGCTGGAAATCCTTCTGAAAAATCGTTCAGAGGAATTTGCTGAATGCTTGTAATCATCAGGCCGCCAATAATAATTAAGATTGGTGCAATGGCACTATCAGGAATTAGTTTGACAAACGGAAGTGCAAACAATGATGCAAAGAATAACAACCCTGTAACGATAGACGTCAGACCTGTCTTTCCACCTGCAGTAATACCTGCGGCACTCTCTACTGTTGATACGGTAGGGCTTGTGCCAAATAGACCACATGTCATTGCTGAAATTGCATTGGCTTGGTAAGCACGTGGGAATTTACGGTCATCTTCTAATAAACCGTGCAGAAGTCCCATGTTCTCAAAAATAAGCACCATGCTTAAGGAGAATGTTGCAATCCAAAACGGTAAGGAAGAAAGTTTGCCAAATGACATAGCTCCAAACACATCGCCGTAATTAGCGAATGAGAATGAACTATTTCCGATTTGACTTGTATCAACAAGGCCAAATAGCCATGCAATACCAGTTCCTATTGCAATCGTCCATAAAAAGTTTCCACGTACGTTACGAATAAATAGTACAAGTGCAACGATAAGAGTAAGCACGGTCGCAAGAACGACAGGGTTACTTAATTTACCCATTGCAACAGCAGTATTTGGGTTCGAAACGACTAAACCACCTTTTTGCAATCCGATAAACGCTAAAAATAATCCGATGCCGACAGTAATCGCTTCCTTTAATGACTTTGGAATTGATACTGATAGCACGCGAGCGATTGGTGTAAAAGCGGCAATTGCAAAAATAATACCAGAGATAAAGACAGCAGCTAATGCTTCTTGCCAAGTTAGTCCAAGCGTATGCACAGCTGTGTACGTGAAGAATGCATTTACACCCATACCAGGGACAAGAATAGCAGGTGCATTTGCCCAAAATGCCATGAGTAGACATCCGACAAATGAACTGAAAACAGTTGCTAAAATTCCAGCTTCAAGAGGAATGCCAGCATCGGATAAAATTGACGCATTTACAATCATAATATATACGATCGTGAAAAATGACGTAACTCCAGCTAAAACTTCTTGTTTTGGTGATGTTTCGTGTAAACCTAATTTAAATGTTCTTTCAAGTATTCCTTTCATGTTAAACCTTCTTTTTCATATCCCTCTCCCACCCGTGATATCTCTTTCGTAAGAGCTCACCGTCCTTTATTATATCAGAACATCATGTTTTTACAACAAGGAAAATGATAACGTTTACTTATAAATGAAATTATTTATAAATACGTAAAAATTGCCCGTATTGTTGAAATAATTTCTAATTCTCCCGATTGAATAGGTGGAGCTGCTTGCGCATGTAAAGTAGCATAAGACGTAACCTCCCTTGGTAATTGGGCAGATTCTTCAACGAATGAGAGGGGAACAGGATTAATATTTAAATTATATGTACTCGCAATAGCACGAGCTTTTTCTACTGCCTGGTGCAGAGCTTGAATGAGAGCTTGCTCATAATATTTATTTGGATGAGATACTCGGAAACGTAAACCTTTTGCTACATTTGCGCCATTTGAAACGGCTATATCATATACTTCCCCAGCTTTTTGTACATTTAAAACGGTAATTTCATACAAATGCTCTACACGGTATCCTTGCAGCAATGCTTTATCATTTACATATTCGTATTGAGGAGTAATTGTATAAGAAATCGTCTCTATATCTTTATCGGCAATACCAAGCTGTTTAAGTGCATCCAGCAATTGTTTGGATTGCACTGCATTTTCTTCTTGAGCCTGTTTTACATTTTTATCATCTGTTCGAATGCCGAGTGTTAATATAACAACATTCGGTTTTGCTTTTACAACACCTTCTCCTTGTACAGTAATAGTAGCTTCTTTACCAGTATTAGCAGTGCGTACGTTGTGTAAATAAGAATTCATTCCACCCTGCATTTTCCATCACCATCCTTTTTATATGTATATGTGTGAACAAAAAAGAAATTTATATGAAAAAAGTTACATAAATGAGAATGTTGAGGAAAGAAAGCATATACAACATAGGTATTTATAGATTATAATATGTGTAAATATGATAAAAAAGGGACGAGGCTATTGAACGAAAAAAGAGAAACGCTGATTTTAGATTTATCTGCATCATTTCGAAAAATGATACGTTTATTACAAAATGATATTAATACACGTTTTGCAGAACATATGCCATATAATGAATTTTCTGTATTACGTGCGTTATTTTTAAACAGTCCACAGATGGCTTCGCAAATTGCGAGTGAAGTAAACGTAACCTCCAGTCATATTACAGCTGTTACAGATCGTCTCGTACGAAAAGGATTAGTAGAAAGAAAACGTTCTAATTCAGATCGTCGAATCGTGTACTTAGAAATTACAGAGCACGGAAGAGAAGTAACTGAAAAACTTGAAGCTGTGCGTAAAGAATATTATAAAGAGAGATTTAAAGGTTGGAGCGACCAAGAAATAGAAATGGTCTTAGAACTATTTGGCCGCGTATTATAATAAATGAGGATAGGAAGCGAAAGCACTCCTATCCTTTTTCTTTTGAATAAAAATATTTTGAAACTCCGATACTTTAATTAAAAGATCGGAGGAAAGATTATGAAATATATTGCTGCACTTACCATTTTATTTGGTAGTTTTTTCTGTTTTCAAACATTCACGTACGCAGATACGCCTATCCAAGTGGTGCGAAAAGAAGTGAAGTACATCGAAAACGATAATACAGTCTTATATTCGAAATTATGGGTTCGTTCTATGCAAAACGCAGTATTATTCCACCATAGCGATAATATTCGTAATCGGGACACATTACGTAATGTAACAAGTTCATCGCTTGTTAAAGCGAAGCAACTATCTTTTCAGAAAGCAGCACTTTATATACCGAGACTATCGCAATACGTATCAAAAATAGGGAAAGAAAACATTCAAGTGTACTACATTGCGATTCACTATAATGTGAAAAAAGAAAATGCATATCAATTAGATGGCATGAACTATTTTCTACAAGTATTCGTAAAAGAGCGTGGGGAATGGAAAATTGCCGAAAGTGTAGTTGCACCGACAGAGCAAATTGTGCAAAATGGTGATGGATTTGGGATGAAAGAAGAGATGGTGTATGGGGATAGGAGAGAAAATGTGAAATAACCTCCTTTTAAAGGAGGTTATTTCGTAGGAAGTAAAAATTTTTTATTTATCAAATAGTGAAGTATTATATAGCTAAATAGTCCTATTATTATGAACCCAGCGTAATAACTTAATAGCGGATCACTTTTCCCACCTGTTATCCGGCCTCCTAATAGAGCAAAACATATTGTAACACATGGTATAAATAAACCATTTAGTTTAGTGAATAATAATATTTTACCGTTATTTTCATTTGGGGTCCGATTATATAAAAATACTCCTAATGGTAAAAGGATGAGAATATATAGAATCGGAGTGATAAGCTTCCAGATAGGCTGAAATTGATGGTGCTCCTTAACCGATTCTTTTAAATTATTTATGTCTACTTCCTTTATTTTTGGATTAAATGCATAAGATATATAAGTATTATTAGTAGGTACAAAAACTTCAACGTTCTCTATATATGATGTATAATTCACTTTCTTAAGGAAAAATTCAGTTGTAGATATATTTGTGTGAATCCAAGCAAAGTGAAACAGTAACATGCCTATTCCAGATGGTAATATAATGAAAATTAAGCTTAATATACTATGCGAAATGACATTTCCAGCAATTGTTCCGATAAAGATAGCTATTGTAAAAATTGCCATCCATGTAATGGTAACATAACATAATAATGTACCCATTGGCCCAAAAGATTGGTGTTGGTTAAAAAGATTAATTTTTAGGATGAAATACAATAAGACGGCATTAATACCTATTATGAATATAATTGCGGTTGTCCCAAACAGCCACTTAGAAAGAAAAAGCTCTTTTCTTGTGAATGGCATTGCAAATAACAGATAGTCTGTTTGATTATGTCTTTCCCAACTGATTAATGAACAGGCAAGTAATATGAAGATTGGAATGAAGGGGATAATAAGAGTATCCCCATTTAAACTATAAAAGAAATAGCCATCTTCGTTTGGTTGAACCTGTAAATCCCTAAAATAGTTAATAGGTAAAAACCAAAAACTACTACAAGCAAAGAGTAAAAGAATGTACTTACTTTGCTTGTAATGATGGATCCATAAAGCTTTATGAAACATGTAATCCCTCCAGTACAAAATTGTGATAATGATGAGTTTATTTAGCGTTCCAAGAGAACTTCCATTTCAATAGTTTGGATAGAAGAAAATAGCTCATTGTGCTTGCGCCAAAAAATCCAATGTAAAAATTAAGTAATGATTTATCTCCCCTTAAGACTAAACCAGCAACGATTCCTATAAAGAAAACAACAAGGCCTATAACTATTTTTTGTAACTTCGGATAAAGTAAGAAGCTACCGTTTCGCTCATTGACTGAACGAACATATAAATACATACCCAAGGGTAATAAAATAATGGTATGTATAATAGGCGCGATCAATAATTTTGCTGAAGGGATTTTTGTAAAGTTTGGTTCGTTATGACGCACTCCATCAGGATCGGTATAGGCACTTTGTGGATTATAATCAAATCTAATACGAAAATCTTCTGCTGGACCAGAAATACGGATGTTTTCCAAAAAACGGTGCATAATTCCATTGTTTTCATGAAAATCTATATTTGAGTGAATAGCCATGACTCCTGAGATAAGAGATGGAAGTAACAATGGGAACATGAATATAGCTGCAGTGAGAAGTCCCTGTGAGATAATATTTCCAGTGATTGTTCCTATACATAAGGCAAGTGTATAAATAGCAATTAATACAATTAACAGATATATATAATAAGAATGGAATGGAGAAAATACTTGGTATTTATTATGAACAGTCATATTTTTCATAATAGCAAATAGCCCCCAGTTTATACTGACAACTGCTACAATGTTACAAATGCCAAACAACCATTTTGTCATAAAAAGATGTGAACGTTTAAAAGGCATAGACCAAAGAAAATCAATGGAACTACTTTGTCTTTCCCAACCGATCAAAGTGCAGGCGAGAATAATAAGTGCACCACCTTGAAACATGACAGGATCCATAAGTGATAAATCAAAATGGTAATAATATACATGATTTTCTTCTTTCGGCATGTTTAGAAGGTGTTGTTGTTGAATTGATGTCATATAATATTTGCATGATAAATTGTAGAAGCTGATGAACCAAAATAACCAGACCATATATTTACTTTGTTGATAAGTCCTTAGCCATAATGCTTTTTGAAACATAGGATCTCTCCTTTAAAAGGCTTTATAATTTGTAAGGCGTTTTAGTAAGAAATAAGCGATGATTCCAGCAAAACACATACCGGTATACTGATTAAATAAGAAATTAAATAGAGGTAATCTATAGCTACCTAGTAATGCAAAATAAATTGTCGCTATCCATATCCATATTCGTAAATGCTTTAGTGAAATAAATATCTTTTGACTGTTTTCTAGTGGTGACCGCGTATATAAATATGTGCCAATTAATAAATAGAAAATTGTATAAAAAATAGGAACTAGCATTGATTTAGCCGAATAATAACTATGGAACTCTGGTCCTTTTAGAAGCGATGAATCGGGTGCTTCCGTATCTTTTTCCTGATTATAGTAGTAATTAATAGAAAAGTAATTTATCGGTGCAGCGATATTTGTTTTTCTATTAATTTCCGATAGGCTTACATATAAGTTTCGGTCTTTTTGATATGTAATATCTAGAGAATTAATTGTGAAATTGTATAGTAATGAAATAAATGTAAGACCCATTAGTAACCAAGGAATACAAAAAACGACTTGTGAAACGATCCCTCCAGTAAAAGTACCGATACATAAAGCAGCTGTATATACAGCGACATATGAAACGATTGCATACAGAAAGTATCGATGAAATGGTCCAAATGATTGATAATCAAAATGAATTGTAGTTCTATAAATAAAATACATAAAAAACCAATTTAAAAGAAATGAGCATACAATACAGAACGAACCAAAAACCCATTTAGATAAGAAAATATCTTTTCGCTTAAAAGGCATTCCCATAAGTAAAGTAATAGATTGATTGCTACGTTCCCATCCCAATAATAGACATGCTAAAGAAATAATAAGAATAGTTAACCAAAGGCTATTATCATTTGACCAAAATGTGTAACTATAATCGAATCTTCCTTTTTCTTTTAAGGTATAATACTTAGCTAGTTGTAGTTGAGTATCTCTATAGTATTTGAAGGATAAATAATAAAGTGTACTAAAGAAAAACAGTAAAGCAGCATATTTCCCGCGCTTCCAATTCCACATCCACAACGCTTTATGAAACATACCCATCCTCCTCCAGTGTCGTAACGAAGACATCTTCAAGTGACATTGTTAATTCTTCAATGAGTATAGGTTGCTCTTTATAAAACTTCTCCAGTGTTGTAGCTACATTTCCCTCAATTAAGATTGTATATACTTTTCCCGTTTGGTTTAATATTTTAATATTGCTTAAGTTTTCTAGTTTTTGAGGTAATGATCGTTCATAAGCAACTTGGATTTTAGCAAATTGTGATTTTGCATCGTCTAGTGATGTAATAGAAGATATAGTATGGCCTTTTAATATAATGATTGTATCTGCAATTTGTTCAACTTCATCTAAATGATGGGTAGAGATGAAAATGGTAATTTCTTTTTCTGCAACTTCTCCAACGAGAAATTGGAGGATTTGTCTTTTAACGATAGGATCTAGACCGTTTGTCGGTTCATCTAAAATGATATATTCAGCTTTTGCAGCAACAGCTAAAATGATGGCAAGCAGTGCTTTCATTCCTTTTGAATAACTACGAATTCGTTTGTTTGGTAAGTTGAAACGTTCTAGTAGTTCGTAGAAATATGGTTCATCAAATGCTGTATAAACTGCTTTATAAAACTTCACGATTTCTTTTACTGTATAACCGTTCAGTATGTTAGTAGAATCCGGAACATATACGATTTTTTGTTTCGTTTCAGGATTTTTATGAATGTCGATATCCTCATATGTAACAGTTCCCTCATCTGGGTCTAAAATGCCGACTATCGTTCGTAATAAAGTTGTTTTCCCCGCACCATTTCTTCCAAGTAATCCGACGATACTAGCTCTTTGTAATGTGAAAGAAACATCGTCTAAAATTGTTTGATTATCAATTGTTTTCTTCAAGCTTGTCACTTTCAACATCCGTATTCCCTCCAATCTCTTTATAGTATGAATCTATCCAATCATGAATTTTATCTTTCGTAATACCAAGATAAGAGGCTTCTAATAGTAATTGATGAAATTGCTTTTCAACCATAGCGATTTTCCTTTCGTCTAATGTTGGGGTAATCGATTGGGATATAAATGTTCCTTTTCCTCGTAACGTTTCAATAATTCCTTGTCGCTCTAACTCTTGATACGCTTTACTCACTGTATTTGGATTTATAACGAGTAAAGAAGCGAGCTCGCGTACAGAAGGAAGTTTATCACTTGGAGCCAACATGTTTTTCAATACGAGTTCTTTTATATTTTGAACAATTTGTTCCCATATCGGAGTGTTGCTTCTTGGGTCAAGTTGAATATGCAAGAGCAATGTCACCTTCCTCATATGTATTAAGTGTACTACTATGCGTAATACACTTAATACAATATAGGGGACGAATGTATTTGTCAACTGAAAATAATAGAAAAAATTGGTATTAAAAAAAGGTAAATTGGAAAAAATAGGTCTGATATAGAATGGAGGGTTAGTCATGAAGCGAGTTTTTGGAATACTTGTTTGTTTCATGTTATTGCTTTCTGGAACTTCAGTGAGTTTTGCGCAATCTGAAAAAACGAAGCAGGAGAAAACAGAAGAAACAACGCCGAAGTTAGCGGAACAAGCGTCGTCAGCAATCGTAATTGAGCAAGATACAGGTAAAGTTTTATTTGATAAAAACCCAAATGAAAAATTACCACCTGCTAGTATGACAAAGATTATGACAATGCTTTTAATTATGGAACAAGTTGAAAAAGGAAAACTAAAACTGACCGATAAAGTTAGAGCAAGCGAACATGCAGCTTCAATGGGTGGATCGCAAATCTTTTTAGAACCTGGGGAAGAGATGACTGTAAATGAGATGTTAAAGGGTATTGCAATTGCATCTGGAAATGACGCATCTGTTGCAGTAGCCGAGCATATCGCAGGTTCAGAAGAAGGATTTGTAAATATGATGAACAAAAAGGCGAAAGATTTAGGGCTGAAAAATACACATTTTCAAAACCCAACAGGTCTTCCGGCCAAAGACCATTATTCGACAGCAAATGATATGGCTATAATGGCGAGAGAATTGATGAAGTATCCACTTATTCGTAAATACACAGGTAAGTACGAAGATTATTTACGTGAAGATACGGATAAAAAGTTTTGGCTCGTTAATACGAATAAGCTAGTACGTTTTTATCCTGGCGTAGATGGAGTAAAAACAGGTTTTACGACAGAAGCGAAATATTGCTTAACAGCATCGGCTGAAAAAAATGGTATGCGTGTCATTTCAGTTGTCATGGGAGCACCAACATCAAAAGAACGGAACAACCAAGTGACAAAGCTTCTTGACTATGCATTTGGACAATATATGACAAAGAAATTGTATACGCGCGGCGAAAAAATTAAGACAGTTCAAGTAGGAAAAGGGAAAAAAGAAAAAGTAGATTTAGTTGCGTCAGATAATGTTTCTCTTCTTATGAAGAAGGGCGAGAATATGGACAAGGTAAAACAAGAAGTAATTGCTGAAAAGAAAGTAAAAGCACCGATTAAAAAAGGTGACGCGCTTGGCACCCTTGTTATTAAAAAAGATAAAGATGTTTTATTAAAACAAACAATTATAGCAAAAGAAGATGTTGCTGCAGCGAGCTGGTGGGAGTTATTTAAAAGAAGTTTTGGGATGTTTTCAACATCAAAATAGCGGCAAATATTTTGCCGCTTTTCTATTCGTATGTAAGTGAATAATGCTGAAAGGTTTCACTTTATGACGAAATAGTTCTTCTTTTGTCAGCAGGAAGGATTCTTATTTTATATCACGAAAATCTTTATGTATGTGAATAAGTAAAGTTTGAGCATAAGGAGGAAATCGTGTGAGTCTTTCCATGCAATTAGAAGTAAAACGTGACGTCCTATGTGTGAGACTAGAGGGTGAATTAGATCATCATACGGCTGAAGAGTTGCGAACGAAAGTAACAGATATGATTGAGACACATGGTGTTCATCATATTGTTTTGAGCCTAGAGAACTTATCGTTTATGGATAGTTCTGGTCTAGGTGTTATATTAGGCCGATATAAACACGTAAAGGGATTAGGTGGAGAAATGGTTGTTTGTGCAATTTCACCGCCTGTTAAGCGTTTATTTGAAATGTCGGGCTTATTCAAAATCGTTCGCTTAGAAGAAAGTGAAGCGCACGCGCTCGCGACGTTGGGGGTGGCATAGATGAGAAATGAAATGAACCTTCAATTTTCAGCATTAAGTCAAAATGAATCATTCGCTCGCGTTACAGTGGCGGCTTTCATTGCACAACTAGATCCAACGATGGAAGAATTAACGGAGATTAAAACAGTTGTGTCAGAAGCGGTTACAAATGCAATTATTCATGGATACGAAGGAAATGCAGAAGGTATTGTTTATATTTCTGTAATTTTGGAAGAAGCAATGGTGAA
The DNA here is from genome assembly GCF_022662595.1 of Bacillus cereus group sp. BfR-BA-01524. NCBI lineage: Bacteria > Bacillati > Bacillota > Bacilli > Caryophanales > Bacillaceae > Bacillus > Bacillus cereus group sp. BfR-BA-01524. The sequence goes on from NZ_JAKUDW010000001.1 coordinate 41,725, forward strand.
ACTCACGATTCGAGATGAAGGGATTGGAATCTTTAACTTAGATGAAGCGAGACAACCCCTTTTTACAACTAAACCTGAATTAGAGCGTTCCGGAATGGGATTTACTATCATGGAAAATTTTATGGATGAAGTAGAAGTTATTTCAAACGAATCTTTCGGGACAACAATCCATTTGACAAAATACTTATCAAATAGTAACGCTCTATGCAATTAAGGAGAATAGCCTATGGACATAGAGGTCAAAAATGAGAAGAAGAAACCTCAGTTAAAGGACCACGAGCTAAAAGCGTTAATTCAAAAAAGTCAAGATGGAGATCAACAAGCGAGAGATACAATCGTTCAAAGTAATATGCGCCTCGTTTGGTCGGTTGTACAGCGGTTTCTTAATCGAGGATACGAACCAGACGACCTATTTCAAATTGGATGTATTGGGCTCTTGAAATCGGTAGATAAATTTGATTTATCTTTCGACGTGAAATTTTCAACATATGCAGTTCCAATGATTATTGGTGAAATACAACGTTTCTTACGTGATGATGGATCAGTGAAAGTTAGTAGGTCTTTAAAAGAAACAGGAAACAAAATTCGAAAGATGAGAGATGAGCTTTCGAAAGAGTTCGGAAGGGCTCCAACGATTAATGAAGTGGCAGAGGCACTAGAACTAACGCCAGAGGAAGTTGTTCTAGCACAAGAAGCGAGCCGGGCCCCTTCATCTATACATGAAACTGTATATGAAAACGATGGAGATCCAATCACTATTTTAGATCAAATTGCAGATCAATCTGAAACGAAATGGTTCGATAAAATTGCTTTAAAAGAAGCGATTAGAGAACTAGATGAACGAGAGCGCTTAATTGTATACTTGCGTTACTATAAAGATCAAACACAGTCAGAAGTAGCAGAGCGCATAGGCATTTCGCAAGTACAAGTTTCAAGACTTGAAAAGAAAATATTAAAACAGATGAAAGATCGAATAGACGAATAATTGTCTATTCGATTTTTTTATGCCGTTAATAGGAGAGAGATGTTAATTTTCGTAAAAATTAACAGAATTTATTGATAATTTAGTTAATTTAAAATATAATCCAAGTATGAACTTGCCATAAAGGGGGAAGGAAACATGGAAACGAGGCAACAATGGGGAACGAGAGCTGGATTTATTTTCGCAGCAGTCGGATCTGCCGTTGGATTAGGAAACATATGGCGTTTTCCTTATACAGCGTATGAAAATGGAGGAGGAGCATTCTTTTTACCGTACTTATTTGCATTATTAACGACTGGTATTTCATTGTTAGCGTTTGAGTTTGCCCTTGGTCATCGTCATCGTGGTTCGGCACCACTTACATTTTTCCGTATTAGCCCGCGTGCCGAATTTATTGGATGGTGGCAAATGTGCGTAACATTTATCGTTTCAACATATTATGCAGTGATTATTGCTTGGTCTATATCGTATACATACTTTGCAATTACTGGAGCATGGGGAAAAGACACGCAATCATTTTTATTTAAAGAGTACTTACATGTTGCAGATAAGCCAGGACAATTTGGAGGACTTGTACCAGAAGTATTAATTCCGTTAGCTCTCGTTTGGATTATTGTGCTTGGCGTTGCATTTAAAGGAGTTAAAAAAGGAATCGAAGTTGTTAACCGTATATTTATTCCTTTATTAGTTGTTATGTTCCTTATTATCGTTGTTCGTGCAGTGACGATGGAAGGTGCTATGCAAGGACTAGATGCATTCTTTAAACCAGATTGGAGTCGTATCTTTGATGGGAAAGTATGGCTTGCTGCTTATGGTCAAATATTCTTTAGTTTATCTTTAGCATTTGGAATTATGATTACGTATTCTAGTTATTTACCGAAAAACTCGGATACAACAAATAATGCCTTTATTACTGGATTTGCAAACTCAGGATTTGAATTATTAGCAGGTATTGGGGTCTTTGCAGCTCTTGGATTTATGGCAAATAATATGGGAGTACCGGTTGATAAAGTAGCAAGTGCTGGCGTTGGGCTTGCGTTCGTAGTATTTCCACAAATTATTAATGAATTGCCGATGTCACCGTTGTTTGGTGTTTTATTTTTCTTATCGTTAACGGTTGCTGGAATTACATCACTTATTTCACTCGCGGAAGTATGCTTTGCCGCTGTATCTGAAAAATTCAGTTTAAGTCGGGAAAAAACTATTGGAATTATGGGAACCCTTCTCGTGTTAGTTTCTCTTGTTTTTGCAACACGTGGTGGACTTATGTTCTTAGATGTTGTCGACTATTTCGCTAATAATTTCGGATTAATTACAATTGCACTTGCGGAAGTAGTTACGATAGGGCTCATTTTACGTCGCTTACCAGTTTATCAAAATCATGCAAACTTTGTATCTGATATTAAATTAGGAACGTTTTGGAGAGTGAGTTTACTCGTTATTACTCCGCTTATGTTAGGGTATATGCTAATTGATGGTACAATCCAAAATATTAAAAAGAACTACGGAGATTATCCGACTGAGTTTGTTGTAACGTATGGTTGGTCGATAGCAGCAGCATTCCTCATAGTTGCAATAATCATTGGCCTAAAAAAATGGGATGCACAAATTCATTCGGATTCTGCTAAGCTTGAAAAAGAATGGAAAGATCGAGGTGTTTCATAATGAGTGGATCAGCTATTATGATGATGGTTATTGGAATAGTAGTCATTTGGGGAGGGCTTGCATTAAGTATTGCAAACTTATTTAAGAAAAAGGCATAAGTAAAAAACATCTGTACCAAAATGGTGCAGATGTTTTTTTATGAAAAAATTGTATTAGAAAAAAATTCAATAACCATACTACAACTACGAGGAAGAGTGAAGGGGTGAAGGAAATTTGGAACAAACGATTTATATTAAAATGCGCAATCGTTTAAAAGTTTCTCCTACTTATGAAGTAAAGCTGGGCGATGTTGCTCAACTTGCCGGAGATTCTTCCGTAGTTGAGTTGTTACAAAATGAGATAGTTTACAAAATAACAGCGCATGATAAGACGCATGTTGTAATTGATGTCATGAAAGTAATCGAGATTATTCAACAGAAAGCATCTCATGTACAAATTAATTTACTTGGTTCTGGACAAACTCTTGTTGAAATTATATACGAAAAAAAGAAGGCGCATCCAGTTTTTTTCGGGCTTGTATGGCTGTTACTTTTCATTGGAGCGGCCCTTGCGATCATTTATTTCCATGAAGATGTAAGTATGCAACAAGTACATCAACGGTTATATTACATGATTACTGGAGAATTTAATGCACAGCCACTTTTATTTCAAATTCCTTATTCTGTAGGTCTTGGCTTAGGGATGGTTTTATTCTTTAATCATGTATTTCAAAAACGAATTAATGAAGAGCCGAGTCCGTTAGAAGTTGAGATGTTTCAATACCAACAGTCACTTGATCAGTATGTAATCGTTAATGAAAACAAGGATAATATGAAACAACTTGCCGATGATTGAGTCTGGATTTGTTATTTTAATTGGTTTAGCTGGAGGGATAGCGGTAGGTAGCGGATATGTCGCATTTTTAGCTGTACTTGGTATAATCCCCCGTTTAGCTCAATTAACGAGAAGTGGAAAGCATATTCAATATTTTGAGTGGGCAGTCATTGCAGGTACTTTAACAGGGGCTTGGTGCAGTTTGAAAAACATTACATTTCAAACGTCGCAATATTGGCTCGTTATATTAGGGATATTTTGTGGCACGTTCATTGGAATGCTTGCTGCGGCATTAACAGAGGTGTTAAATGTTCTACCTATTTTAGCGAAACGAGTAGGTGTAGAGGGGAAGATTATTGTTTTACTCGTTGCTCTTGTACTTGGGAAAGTAATAGGCTCGTTGTTTCACTGGATTTATTTCGTAAAGTAGGAGGCAGTATATAAATGACAAGTCAGAAATTGAAGGATGATTACATAAATAAAGTGAAGGAGTATCATCCAAAGCCAAACTATTTACTAAATTGTATCAAAGCATTTCTTGTAGGTGGACTCATTTGTACAGTTGGAGAAGTAATGATGAAATTTTATATACATTATTTTCACTTCAGTGAACAAGAGGCAGGAAACCCAACTGTTGCAACGCTTGTTTTATTATCCGCGATTTTAACAGGATGTGGTGTATATGATAAAATTGGTCAATTTGCTGGAGCAGGATCAGCGGTGCCGGTGACAGGATTTGCAAATTCTATGGCGAGCGCTGCCTTAGAACATAAGAGTGAAGGGATTGTTCTAGGGATTGCTACAAATATGTTTAAACTGGCAGGAAGTGTGATTGTATTTGGGGTTGTTGGTGCATATATCATTGGGTTAATAAGGTATACCTTTAAAATTTTTATGTCTTAAAGGAGGACTAGTATGAGGTTGACCGGAAAACAAACGTGGGTATTTCAAAATGATATATATGTGAATGCAACGGGTACTGCTGTCGGTCCTAAAGAAGCTGAGGGCCCTCTTGGAAAAGATTTTGATATTTCATATGACGACTTGCATTGTGGAGAGGAAAATTGGGAGCTCGCCGAACGAAGATTAATGTCAGACTCAATTCAACAAGCAGTGCAAAAAGGGAATATAAAAACATCGCAAATTGATTTCTTTTTAGCCGGAGATTTATTAAATCAAACAGTGACCGCAAATTATGTTGCGCGTAAGTGGGGCATTCCTTTTTTAGGAATGTTTAGCGCCTGTGCGACGTCTATGGAGACTTTAGCAGTTGGATCAGCTTTTATAGACGGTGGATTTGCAAATCGTGTCTTAGCTACAGTAAGTAGTCATAATGCAACGGCTGAAAGACAATTTCGTTATCCAACAGAGTACGGTGGGCAAAAACCAGGGACAGCAAATTCAACTGTGACTGGTGCAGGATCTATATTAATTAGCAATGAAAAAAGCACAATTAAAATTACGGCGGCTACAATCGGGAAAGTGCAAGATTTAGGAATCACAAATCCTTTGGATATGGGGGCAGCGATGGCTCCGGCAGCAGCTCATACAATTCAACAGCATTTTGAAGATTTAAGAAGAAGTGCCGATGACTATGATTTGATTGTTACGGGTGATTTATCAGCTGTTGGGACGCCGATTGCAAAACAACTTTTACTTGAGGAAGGTTACGATCTTGGACATATATACAATGATTGCGGATTAATGATTTATGAATCAAGTCAAGAAGAAGTGTTTGCAGGTGGTAGTGGTTGCGCTTGTTCGGCAGTTGTCACATATGGCCATTTATTACACGAGATGCAAAAAGGGAATTTACAACGAATTTTTGTCGTTGCCACTGGCGCATTATTAAGCCCGATAATGATGCAACAGAAAGAAACGATTCCAACAATTGCACATGGTGTCGTATTTGAGAGAGTTAAAGGAGAGTGAATTGTGGATTTTATATATGCATTTCTTGTAGGTGGAGCTATTTGTGTAATTGGGCAACTATTGTTAGATTTCGCAAAGTTAACACCAGCTCATTTAATGGCAACTTTTGTAGTCATCGGAGCAATTTTAGATGGATTTGGATTGTACGATAAACTAATAAAGTTTGCAGGTGCTGGAGCAACAGTCCCTATTACAAGTTTTGGACATTCACTATTGCACGGAGCAATGCATGCGGCAGAAAAACATGGATATTTAGGAATTGGTATTGGCATGTTTAGTTTAACGTCTGCGGGCATTTCCGCAGCGATATTGTTTTCATTTTTTATAGCACTTATATGTAAACCGAAAGGATAAATTAAATGAGACGAAGGGTTGTTTTGGTCACAGATGGAGATGAATATGCAAAGCGGACAATTGAGCTTTTAACGAAGGAATTTGGGGGAAGGTGTATTTCAGCATCACAAAGTAATCCAACCAAATTGACAGGGAAAAAAGTTGTTGAGCTTATTATGCAAACGCCATATGACCCTGTATTTGTCATGTTTGATGACAGTGGATTTATTGGAGAAGGATCTGGTGAAAAGGCTTTAAAATATGTAGCTACCCATAAACAAATTGATGTGCTCGGTATTTTAGCGGTAGCGTCTAATACGCATCATTGGGAATGGGCACGTGTAGATGTAAGTGTAGATCGGAACGGGAATTTAACCGAATACGGTGTTGATAAATTTGGACTTCCAGATGGTGAAATTGGCAGAATTAGCGGAGATACAATTTATTGTTTAGATGACTTGAATGTTCCTGTCATCGTTGGAGTCGGTGACATTGGTAAGATGTGTGGGAATGATGAATGGGAGAGGGGATCACCTATTACTAGAAAAGCGATTCAATTAATTTTGGAAAGGAGTGGTTTTTATGACGAAGCCTAAAAAAGTGGATATCCCTATATCAACTTTCATAAGTGACAATGAAAATTATTTAAAGCAGACAGTTGGACTAGGTGTTACATACGATGTTGGCATTCGTAAATTTCAAATTTTGAATAAAGAAATCGGTGTGTTATTTGTAAACGGACTTTGTGATACAAATTATATTATCCCTATTTTAGAAGAAGCTGTGGATACAAATGAGATAAGGGATGCAGAAGAAGATACAGTGAAGCTTTTAGAGAATCGTTTAATCCATCAACAAGTAAGTAAAGTGAAAACGATGGATGAGGTAATGCTCCAAGTATTATCAGGACTCATCGTGATATTTGTGGAAGGTGAAACGGAAGCGTTCGCGATCGATGTTCGTAGTTATCCAGGGCGAACACCGACAGAACCAGATACCGAAAAGGTAGTACGCGGTGCAAGGGATGGATTTGTTGAAAATATCGTTGTAAATACAGCGTTAATTCGTAGGAGAATTCGAGATCCACGACTTCGAAATGAAATGGTTCGAGTAGGAGATAGATCGCAAACGGATATTTGTATTACATACGTTCAAGATGTTGCAAATCCAGATTTAGTAAAGATTATAAAACAAGAATTAAATAACATTGAAGTAGATGGGATTACGATGGCGGATAAAACGGTAGAGGAATTTGTAGTGAAACAAGGTTACAATCCCTTCCCGCTTATTCGATACACAGAAAGACCAGATGTAGCAGCAAATCATCTACTAGAAGGACATGTGTTAGTACTCGTTGACACATCACCAAGTGCTATGATTACACCGACAACATATTTTCATCATTTACAGCATGCAGAAGAGTTTAGACAAAATCCAGCTGTCGGTACATTTTTACGCTGGGTGCGCTTTTTAGGTGTTATATTCTCGTTATTTTTATTACCATTTTGGTTAGTGTTTGTATTTGATCCAACTCTTTTGCCAGCAAATCTTGCTTTTATTGGACCGACTAAGATGACGCATTTACCAATTTTATTACAGGTGTTAATGGCAGAGGTCGGACTTGAGTTTTTAAGGATGGCAGCCATTCATACTCCAACGCCGCTATCATCTGCAGCAGGATTGATTTCCGCTATATTAATTGGTCAAATTGCAATTGATGTAGGTTTGTTTGTGCCAGAAGTAATTTTGTATGTAGCGGTTTCGATGATCGGTGCATATGCAACACCGAGTTATGAATTAGGATTAGGGAATAAGGTTGGGAAATTGTTTGTTATTATTTTAACAGGTCTCTTCCATGAGATGGGATTTGTAATTGGTATGACGATATTAATTTTATTTTTAACGTCTATAAAAAGTTTACAAACACCTTATTTATGGCCGTTTTTACCATTTGATTGGGGCGCATTAACAAAAATTTTACTCCGTCCAACAATGTCTAGTTTAAAAGTACGACCAAGTATTGTAAGACCTCAAAATGTAAAAAGACAAAAATAAACGGGATTATACACCCGTTTATTTTTTTTTAGTAAAAATTTATTGTTTTTTAACAAAAATCAAACATTTTTTGTGTACACTTAGAGTAGATATTGTGTATGGAAGGGGAAGAGGACATGATTAAATTATTTGTAAGTGATTTAGATGACACGCTCGTTTACGATGTGAATCATATGCAAAAAGAAGATGAGCGTGCGCTGTGTTGGTTAGCTGAGAAAGGGACAAATATTTGTTTTGCCTCTGGCCGCTTTACACACAGAATTGATGAAGTTGTAAAAAGGTTTTCATTCCCGTATTACACAACTGGCTTAAATGGAGCAACAATGTTACTTCCGGATGGGAATTTATTTCATGAATCGAGTTTTGAAAATACGGTTGCCCAGGAAATATATCGATATATACATAAAAAAGGACTAGCGGATATTGTTTGTGCAAATGAGCAGCGATATACAAAAAGGAAAAATGAGCATCACCATAATTTTGAAGCGTATATGGGCGTGCATATCGCTGAAATTGAAGCGTTAGAAGAAGAGTTTGGTAAGACTGTACACCCTGCAAAATTGTTTGTTTTTGGAGATGAAGAGAAAATTGTGACGCTAGATCAAGAGCTACGAGATACGTTTCAAGGCGAAGCGGAAGTTTTTATATCAGGTAAACGCTATGTTGATATTATGCCAAGAGGCGTGAGTAAGGGGAGTGCTCTAAAGCGACTAATGGACCATTTGCAAATTGAAGCAAATGAAGTTGCTTGTATTGGAGATTCTTTCAATGATATTTCTATGTTTGAAGTAACCCCGCATTCATTTACTCTTCATCATGCCCATCCATATGTAAAGGAGAAAGCAAATCATATAGTGCGTTCGGTTGAAGAGGCTGTTATGAAATTACCGTTACTTGTATAAAAAAGAAGCCCGTCACTGGCGGGCTTCTTTTTTACTTGAATAAAGATTTAACAAAATCAATGATACTTGAGAAGAAATCTTTCACTTTATCTAGAAAACTTTGTCCTTCTTCAGATCCTAAAAAGGCAGAAACGTGTTCTTTTGCTTTGTTTAATTGACTACCAACTTGATTCCAATCGATATTAAGATTTTTCATTTTATCAAATAACGCTACTAAGTTATCTAACTGTTCATCTGTTAATGTAATGCCGAGTTGATCAGCAATTTTCTTTATTAATGAACGTAAATCTTCTGTTGTTTTTGGCTGTTCTTTTGCAATTTCTTCTTTAATTTTTGCAACAAGTTGAACTGCTTTTTCTTCACCAATTTTATCACCAAGCTGGGCTGTTTGTACCATTTCTTCATTCGCTACTTTTTTAACTTCTTCCGGAATTGGTTTATTGGAAGCTGTTTCATATGCTTTCATTAATCCAGTTAAAGCTGCAGTTCCTGAAACTTTAAAAGGTGCAGTAATTTGAATTTCTGCATCTTTTACACCTGCTGTAATCAAAGCGTTAGTGTACATTGCATCTGTTACCCAGTTAATGTTCTTTGATCGTACAATAAGACCAGATCCTGGTTTTGTGTATGTAATCATAGAAGAAGAAATTGCTCTCGTACCAATTTGTGCTTTTGGAACAATGCCTTCTAGAAATTTATGTTCTTCCGCATTAGATACAGTAATAATTGTAGCATCTTTCGGTGCTTTCATTTCTTTTAACAGATCTTGTTTTTGTTGTTCGGATAAGTTTTCTCCTAGTGTAACAATTGATTCTCCCTCGATGATGTCTGCAAATGAAGCTGTTGGCATCATAAATACCGTTACAGCTAATAGCAGAGCTAATAATTTCGTTTTCACGAAAAACCGCTCCCTTTCTCTTTCTAAAATTTTCGGGCAACAAAGTTATTATAGTATATATTTCTTATTTGTCACCTAGCTTTTTCCACATTTCAAAAAAGAAGTATCTAGATTGTCGGATTCTTTTTGTTTCTAGTCATGAATGTGGTAATATAGTGCTGAGATAGTTGAAAGGAGACATATACATATGAAAACTTTAGGATACATATTAATGGAAAACGGTGAAAAAATCGAATTGGAATTTTTCCCAGAAGAAGCGCCAAAAACAGTAGAAAACTTTAAAAAATTAGCAGAGCAAGGATTTTATGACGGTGTTACATTCCACCGTGTTATTCCTGGCTTCGTAAGCCAAGGTGGAGACCCAACAGGTACAGGTGCTGGTGGTCCAGGTTACTCTATTCCATGTGAAACTGATGGAAACCCTCATAGACACCTTGTAGGATCACTTTCTATGGCTCACGCTGGCCGTAACACAGGCGGTAGCCAATTCTTTGTTGTTCATGAGCCACAGCCACATTTAGATGGCGTTCATACTGTATTTGGTAAAGCAACAAGCGGTATTGAAACAGTATTAAAAATGCGTCAAGGCGATGTAATGAAAGAAGTTAAAGTTTGGGAAGAATAAGGTAAGGAAAAAGAGAGCTTTTGCTCTCTTTTTTATTTTTAATGAGATTGAGTACTTCTTCAACAGCATCATACAAGTAGTATTGTTGCTAAAATATATTGCTTGTGAGAACAAACCTTTAACAAATTACATAGAATACAATACATTATATGTTTCAACAAATATTTTTTGTTATATTAATTGTGCTAGAATTGTGCTGTTTTAGGGTAACTATTAATGAAGTGATGTTGAATGATATGTTTCTTTTCATTCCATATAAAATTTTATTTTTTTAACTCTATTTATTAAAGGAATAGTGCTGAAACATAGATTTGACTTTCTTCTTTTCGCTTTGTATGATTATCAAGTTGTTTTAGACTCTTCTCACTCTGTTGAAAATATTGTAAAATGAATGTGATATGAAAAGAGTGATTGAGGGGATTACTAGTTTGTAACTTTTGTAAGAAGGGATAAGGGTTATGTTAATTCGTTTTAAAAAAAGTTATGAAAAAATTGCAATGGGGCTTCTTTCGTTTATGCCAACTGAAAAAGATGTAAAAACATTACAATTGACAATGAAAGAATATGAAGCAAAAGATGATTGGCAATTGTATTTGTGGAAACAAAATGAAGATTTTGTTGGAATAATGGGGATTGTAAAAAAAGAGAATCAAGTATTAGAAATTCAGCATTTAAGTGTAAATCCGTCTCATCGTCATGTGGGGATTGGAACGAAGATGGTTCAAGAGTTAAAGAGTAAATTTCTTGAGTTTACAATTTGCGGAAATGAGCAAACAGCAAGTTTTTGCGAAAAATGTAAAGGGCTAGAACAAAATATACATTCGTGAGAGCAGGGATAAGTAGTTTATTATCTCTGCTTTCTTTTTTGTAATTGTTCGTTTCGTTCAGTAATGACCTCTGTGCGATCACGCAAAGTATGCTTGTGTATAATATATTCACCTGGGATAGCATTCAAGTCTTTCCAAGAGAGGTTTTGTTTTTGACATAACTCTATACACTGCTTCTCTAACGATGGATCTGATAAGGGTAAAAATAAAGGTACAAAACGTTCTTTTTTATGGATAGATTGCAATCTTTCATTGAGCAAGAAAAGAAGTTGTACTTGATTAATTCCTAAACGTTGTAAAGGCACACTGCTTTTTTCTAAAATTGTGATTGCGCTTTTCATCATTTTTGTGGAGCCATTCCAGTTAGCACGCCTTTGGTGGTACAAAGAAACTGCAATTTGAATGAGACCCACTAAGTAATGGTCACGATTTCCTCTTGGTTTTGTCTTCCAGTACTCTTCTAGTATTTCGTGGCATTCAAAATAGTCGTAATCTCCTTGGAAATGAATTAAAAATTGTATGTATTCGGTAGGATACATGTTTTCTCGCCCCTATCTAATGGTTATACATATAAGTGTATCATAGAAATATGAACAATAAACGACTAGGAGATTTCCCCCTAGCCGTTATTGTTCATATTAGCAGAAGCAAGCTGCTCCTACAATAATTAGTAAAATAAACAGTACAACAAGTAATGCGAACCCACCGCTAAAACCACAATCAACGTGACCCATAGTTTTTTGACCTCCTACATTGTTCTTACTACACTGTTATCATATGAAGTGGTGGGCATGATGACATAGGCATCGGTCTATTTTTAATTAAATTTCTTAAAAAGGTTGGATAGAACATGAGTATGCTCTATACTTATGTTGTTATAGAAAAAATGTGGTGGGATGCTTTGTGCAATATAATTTTAAAGTAGAGGCTTTTGAAGGGCCTTTAGATCTATTGTTACATTTAATACATCGTTATGAAATTGATATATATAATATTCCTGTAGCGGATATTACAGAGCAATATTTATCTTATGTGCATACGATGAAAGAACTTCAATTAGATGTTGCAAGTGAGTATTTAGTAATGGCCGCAACGTTATTACAAATTAAAAGTAAAATGTTGTTGCCGAAACATGAAGAAGATGTACTTGATAACGGTGATGATTTTATAGATGATCCTCGTCAAGAATTGATGGAGAGGTTAATTGAATATAAGAAATATAAGCAAGTTGCTACTGAGTTAAAAGAAAGAGAACAAGAAAGAGCACAGCTATATACACGTCCACCAATTGACTTTACATCGTTGCAACAAGAAGAAGAGACAAACTTGCCTCTTGATGTTACGTTATATGATATGCTAGCGGCATTTCAAAAATTAATGCGCCGTAAAAAGGCAAAGAAACCTGTAACAACACGTATTACTCGTCAAGAAATACCAATTGAACAGCGAATGACTGATATTTTAAAGCAGTTAAAAATAAAGGGTGGTCGCCAAAGTTTTTATGATTTGTTTGTTGATGATGAACGTGAAATAATGGTTGTAACATTTTTAGCAGTTCTGGAACTTATGAAAAATCAACAAATCATAATTGAGCAAGAACATAATTTTGATGAAATTTTCGTATCAAGCTCTAATAAATCTGCATAGAGCAAGTATGTGAAATTGGGATAGAAACACTTTATTTCATGCTATGGTTTAATGTATCGTTTGGAACAAGAGAAAAAATATTGAACCGAACGCATTGATTGTGATTCGGTTTTTTGATGTGTATTTTTATGGGAAAATAGAAGGAAGGAGCTCGTGAAATGGATAGGAAAGAACAAAAGTCAATTATTGAAGGCCTTTTATTTGTTTCTGGTGATGAAGGGATTTATCCAGAACAAATAGCGAAAGTTCTTGAAATTGAAATGAATGAAGTAATTAATATTTTAGAAGAAATGCAACAAGAATGTGAAGGTGCAAACCGTGGTTTGCAAATTGTACAGTATGCAAAAGTATATCGTTTTGCTACAAAGAAAGAACATGCTTCATATTATCAAAAATTAATAGATACACCAACAGCTGCTTCGCTTTCACAAGCTGCCCTCGAAACGTTAGCAATTGTTGCATATCGTCAACCAATCACAAGGACTGAAATGGAAGAGATTAGAGGAGTTAAAACCGATAAGGCGTTACAAACGTTGGTTTCACATTTACTTATAAAAGAAATGGGAAGAGCAGAAGGACCAGGGCGTCCTATTTTATACGGAACAACAAAAGAATTTTTGGACACATTTGGATTGAAAACATTAGATGATTTACCGCCGCTTTCTGAAGAGAATGAACAAATGAATGAAGCGGATTTATTCTTCGGTTCCTTACAAGAGATATCGAAATAAAAGCTTAGCATTTTGCTAAGCTTTTTTTGTATATCAATTATTTACAGTGCCATACTAAATGAAAAAAGGAGACGAGTTATGAGAGGTATGCGGATTATTCTACTATTAGTTTCTGTTTTATTATGTTTTTCTTTAAATAGCGCATCAGCTAAAAGGTATATGATGTCCATTCATACTACGTCTCCTTTACATATGCATCGGCAACATCTTAGTAAAATGAAAGTGAGCTTTTTAAAAGTGGGGCAAGGTGATGCAACACTTATCATAATGCCAAACGGACAAACAATGTTAATTGATGGTGGACCTTATGAAGCAGGAGAGGTTATTATTCAGAAATTAATTGAGAAAGGGATTAATCATTTAGATGTAATTGTCAGTACGCATCCCGATATGGATCATATAGGGGGGTTAATTCCAATTGTAGAGCAAATGCCGGTATCGCTTATATTAGATAGCGGAAAAACATATAGTTCTCTTACTTATCATACATATCGGAATAATATTAAAAAAAGAGGGATACCTTTCGTTTCAGTAAAGGAAGGGCAATATATACCGCTGGATCCACATGTTTCTATACAGGTATTAAACAATGGGAAATCAAAAGATGAAAATAATGAATCCTCAATTGTTTTAAAGGTACGATATGGAAAAGCGGATTTTTTATTAATGGGTGACGCGGATGTAAGGACAGAACATGAAATATTAAAACAATTTGATGTACATGCAGATGTTTTAAAAGTGGGGCATCACGGCTCGTATACTTCAACAAGTGAAACGTTTATAAAAAAAGTGGAGCCGCAGTTTGCTATTCTGTCTTACGGGAGTAGTAATCCGTATGGACATCCTCACCAAAGTGTAGTAAAACGCTTAAAAAGGCACGGTATAATGGTATATAGAACGAATAAACGTACAGTAGAAATAGAAACAGATGGTGAACATGTTATGTTAGAGTCTAGCGGGTTAATGCCATTGTTGAAGTGATTTCTATATTAGGGGTGGATACTGTCCCTTTTTGGAAAAATGAATAATATATATTATAATTATAAGGGACGTAAGAAATTTCCTTTTTTGTTGAATAAAAAGGAAATTTCATTAGAATGTATAGACAACTACTCGTGCATATATTAAGATGGAACTAGGCGAATAAGGTAATAATAACAAGTAGGTATTTCATGGGAAAGGATCGATGAAAATGAAAACGCAAATTGTCATCAATGCCAAAATTTACACAGGTCAAGAAATAGTGGAAAACGGATTTATCCGTTACGCAGAAACCATTAAAGAAATTGGTTTGATGGCTCAATATGTACCACAAGAAAATGAAACTGTTTTTGATGCTACAGGGAAGATTGTAATTCCAGGTATGATCGATGTTCATATTCATGGTGGATACGATATTGATGCGATGGATGCAAATAGCGATGGGTTAGTAACTCTAGGTAAAGAAATGTTAAAAGAAGGGGTTACAACTTACTTCCCAACAACAATGACACAAGCTCCAGAGGCAATTGAAGCAGCGCTAACCGCTGCGAAAGAAGCAAAAGAAAAAGGAGCACATTTCGAATATATTCACTTAGAAGGACCTTATGTTTCAAAGAAACGTGCAGGTGCACAACCACTTGAACATATCGTTCCTGCAAATATTGAGCAATTTAAACAATGGCAAGAAGCAAGTGGGAATTTAATTAAATTAGTAACATATGCACCAGAAGAAGAGGGAGCATTAGAGTTTGAACAATATCTTGCTGAAACTGGTGTAGTTGGCACAATGGGGCATACAGATGCAATTGATGCGCAACTAAAAAATAGAAAGATTACACATGCGACACATTTATACAATCAAATGCGTGGATTACATCACCGTGAGCCAGGAGTTGTTGGTCATGTGTTATTAAATCCAGATGTAATGGTTGAAGTAATTACAGATGGTATTCATATTCACCCTGATATGGTGAAATTAGCATATAAGTTAAAAGGACCGAAAAAAGTAAGTGTTATTACTGACGCAATGCGCGCAAAAGGTCTTGAAGATGGATTATATGAGCTTGGCGGACAGCCAGTACATGTAAAAGATGGTAGTGCTCGATTAGAAGATGGAACGTTAGCTGGTAGTATTCTAAAAATGGATCAAGCTTTCCGAAATGTAATTGAATTTACAGGTTGTTCAATCGAAGATGCAGTACTGATGACATCAGTTAACCAAGCAGAAGAGTTTGGATTAAATAATAAAGGTGCATTATCGGTAGGAAAAGATGCAGACTTTGTTGTGATGAATGAAGATTTACATGTATATGATACGGTTCGTTTAGGAATTCATATGAAGGAAGGGAAGTAATTAAATGAATATTCTTGTTGTAAAAACTCCAGAAGAACTAGCAGAAGCAGGTTATAAATTAATCGAAGAAGTTGTAAAAACAAAAGAAAATCCAACATTAGGAATGGCTACAGGAAGCTCTCCATTAGGTATTTATGCAGAAATGCGAAAAAATAAACTTGATACAAGCCGTGTAACCACTGTAAACTTAGATGAGTACGTAAATTTACCACATGAAGATAAAAACAGCTATCACTATTTCATGCAAGAACAGTTGTTTGATCATCTTCCATTTAAACAAACTTATGTACCAAACGGGATGGCAAGTGATTTAGAGGAAGAGTGCAAACGTTACGAGGGCATTCTAACTGCTAACCCAGTTGACCTACAGATTCTTGGAATCGGTGAAAACGGTCACATCGGATTTAACGAGCCAGGAACACCGTTTAATTCTCCAACGAACATTGTTGAATTAACAGAATCTACACGCCAAGCAAACCTTCGCTTCTTCGAAAAAGAAGAAGATGTGCCAACTCATGCGATTACAATGGGAATTGGAAGCATTATGAAAGCGAAACAAGTTCTACTTGTAGCTATGGGAGCTAAAAAGGCAGAAGCTGTTAAAGAATTATTGCAAGGTGAATATAGTGAAGAGTGTCCGGCAACAGTTTTACAACGTCATCCGAATGTAACCGTAATCGCAGATCAAGAAGCTCTATCTTTATGCAGTGAGGCGATTGCTGATGAACATCGACAAGTATTCACCATTTCCGATCTATTATCAGATTCAAGAGTGGGTGAAACAGCTAATTGAGGACGGCGAATGGAAGCCGGGAGATAAAATCCCATCTGAGAATGAACTTTGTGATAAGTTCGAAGTGAGTCGTATGACAATCAGACAGGCGATTAATAATTTAGTGGAACAAGGCTATTTATATCGGAAGCGTGGAATTGGAACATTTGTCCAACTTCCGAAAGTGGAACAAAAATTGCAAGGAATGACGGGATTCACAGAAGATATGATTTCTCGTGGAATGAACCCAAGTAGTCAATTACTTAGTTTCCGCCTAGTTCCAGCTACTGCTAAAATAGCAGACCGGTTGAGAATACAGGAGGGGGAATCGGTTTATGAAGTGAGGCGTATTCGCTTAGCTGATGATGAACCGATTGCTTTTGAGACGACATATTTGTCGCCAGCTCTTGTAAAAGATATTAACGAAGAGATATTGCAACAATCTTTATATGAACATTTAGAGAAAAAACTGGGCTTTAAACTTGTTAGCGCTACTCAGTCAATTGAAGCTTCTGTTGCGACGGAAAATGAAGCTGAACATCTGCATATTCCTAAAAAGGCGCCTGTACTTGTAATGCGTCAATGGTCATATTCAGAAGGTGAGATACCGCTAGAGTACGTGAAATGTATTTATCGTGGAGATCGTTATAAATTTATTACGAATATCGCACGTAACAAATAGTATATTTCAGTTTGTGAAGTACAGTGGAAATGAAAATGGATAACATGTAAAGAAATAAAAATACGACTCATCCTTATAAGGAATGAGTCGTATTTTTATTATGAGCAATTACGTGGTTAACAGCATCTTTGACGTGATTTACTACATAGTGAGCGTATTTTTTTACTGCATCATCTGCTTGCGACATAGCAAAACTGTGAGGAGTTAAAGAAAACATAGGAATATCATTGTAAGAATCCCCTATACAAGCAATTTCCTCAGGTTTTATTTGAAACTCATTTAATAAAACAGAAATGGCAGAGCCTTTACTAACATTCGGTGGCATTACATCTAAACATTGTTCTGCTGAGATGAAAGTACTAACTTTCCCGTGGAATTTTTCATCAATTTTTTTCTGAAGGAGTTGCAAGCTCTCCTTTGTTCCACCGACAGAAATTTTATTTGGGAAAATTGTATCATCAATCTTCTGTAGTAAGTTTGGTTCTTCAACAGAAGTCATAGTTACTTGTTGTTCAAGTTCTTGAATAAAAGGTGTTTTCTCTTCAATGTAATAATTATGCTCATCACTTACATAACGGAAATAAGGATTTTCATTCGTCATAGCTAACAAATCGGGAAGTATGCTGGAATCAAAAGTTGCAGATAATAGTTGTTTATTTTCATGTGTATATACAAAAACACCATTTACACTAATGCGATGAAAATTTGTATTTACAGCTTTCATTAAGTCTGCAATTTCATTATCAAGTCTTCCGGAAGCGAAGCAAAGAATAACATTTTGCTCGGCGAGGCTGCGTAGTGCCGCAACATCTTGTTCATCAATAAGACCTCCGTGTTGCATCATTGTACCATCGATATCACTTACAAACATTTTAATCATGCTGTTATCTCCTTTCTATGTACAGTTGCTCTTACATTATACGCATCATATATAAACATGTCTAAAAAATGAATTTTTATTAAATGGCAGATGTTTTACATTGACGACAAAGAAGAATATTCTGTAACATAAAAGTAGGCTATTTAAGTACGAGGGTGGTGTTATATGAATAATTATCTAGAAATTAAAAAAGTTTTAAATAATAATGTCATCATTGCTAGCCATCCTGAACACGAGGAAGTAGTAGTGATTGGTAAAGGAATTGGATTTGGGAAAAAAGCGAAAGATGTATTGGAGCAAGAACAAATCGAAAAAATGTTTGTCTTAAAAAATGAACGTGATCGTGAACAATATAAATTATTAGTGCCGCATGTTAGTGAAAAATTAATTGAATTGATGAACGATATTATGCTGTACATTCAAGAAAAAGCGAAATCTCCACTAAATGAACATATTCATATTGCGTTAACAGATCATATTTCATTTGCAATTAAAAGGTTAAAACAAGGACTTACAATTGATAATCCTTTTTTAGTTGAAACAAAAATGCTCTATCCAGAGGAATATGAAATTGCGGAAGGTGTTGTAGAACTTTTAAATTCTCGTTTGCAAATTACATTGCCAGAAGGAGAAATTGGTTTTATTGCACTTCACATTTACAGTTCGCTTACAAATTCTGATTTATCTTCAGTTAATCAAAACTCCCGTCTCATTGCACAACTTGTATCTTTAATTGAGACAAACTTACAAATTACATTAGATCAAGAGAGCATTCATTATTTACGCCTTATTCGTCATCTTCAATATGCTATTGAGAGGGTGAAAAAAGGAGAAAAAGTAGAAGAATCGCAAAGTTTTGCTGATTTACTAAAGGCGGAGTATCCAGTTTGCTATAACGTAGCTTGGAAGCTAGTCAAGGTCATGCAAAAAGAGTTGCAACTACCTGTATATGAAGCTGAAAGTATTTATTTAACGATGCACTTGCAACGCTTAGTAAAGGCAGAGCATGTGTAATAAGTCATATATTTTTGTCTAAAATGAAAACGTTAAAAAAAATGATTGAATCGCTTACAATAGTTATGTATAATAACTATTGCAAAGTTATACAAATTTCGACAAACACATTAAGGTGAGTAACGAAAACGTTTGCCTTAATTATAGTGAACTTATACGTAAACCTATTTTTGACACGTGTTACTGATTCGATCAGGCATGAGTGGAGAAAAGTAAGGAATGTAAGCTAGAGAAAGGGATATACTACCCTTTGTATAGCTATCGTTCTATCTTTTTTTCCTCATGTCTTTTTGGCGTTTGTCGGAAGGTATCAATATAGATAAGAGAGGAAGGGTTTCCATGTTTAAGAAGATCTTTGGTGTTCTTCAAAAAGTCGGAAAAGCGTTAATGCTTCCAGTAGCGATTTTACCGGCGGCAGGTATTTTACTTGGATTTGGTAATGCATTTCAAAATCCACAGTTAACAAATGTTATTCCTGCTTTAAAAGCAGATTGGTTCGTAATGGTTGCAAAAATTATGGAACAATCTGGTGATATTATTTTCGCTAACCTTGCATTATTATTCGCAGTTGGGGTAGCAATTGGTTTAGCTGGTGGAGATGGAGTAGCTGGTTTAGCAGCATTCGTCGGCTACTTAATTATGAACAAAACGATGAGTGTGTTCTTAGAAGTAGATAAGCTAGTGAAAGTAACAAGTTCTGGAGCAGACCCAGTAAAAATTGGATTTGCAGATCCAGCGTATGCAAACGTATTAGGTATTCCAACGCTACAAACAGGGGTATTTGGTGGTATTATCGTCGGTATAGTAGCGGCATATTGCTATAATAAATACTTCAACATTGAATTACCATCATACCTAGGTTTCTTTGCAGGTAAGCGTTTCGTACCGATCGCAACTGCAACATTCTCTTTAATAGTAGGTATTATCATGTGCTTCGTTTGGCCATACATTCAAGGTGGCTTAAACACGTTCTCACATCAAATGATTGATGCAAATAGAACAATCGCAGCATTTATATTCGGTTTAATTGAACGTTCATTAATTCCATTTGGACTACATCACATTTTCTATTCACCGTTCTGGTTCGAATTCGGTCAGTATACAAATGCAGCTGGCGAATTAATCCGTGGTGATCAAAAAATCTTTATGGCACAGTTGAAAGACGGTGTAGAATTAACAGCAGGTACATTTACAACTGGTAAGTATCCGTTCATGATGTTCGGTCTTCCAGCAGCAGCTTTAGCAATGTACCATGAAGCACGTCCAGAAAATAAAAAATTAGCAGCAGGTATTTTAGGTTCTGCAGCATTAACATCTTTCTTAACAGGTATTACAGAGCCACTTGAATTTTCATTCTTATTCGTAGCGCCAGTATTATTCGGAATTCACGCTGTATTTGCTGGTCTATCATTTATGACAATGCAAATTTTAGGTGTTAAAATTGGTATGACATTCTCTGGTGGTTTAATTGACTTCTTATTATTCGGTGTACTACCAGGCCGTACAGCATGGTGGTGGGTAATTATTGTTGGTCTTGTACTAGCAGTTATTTACTACTTCGGATTCCGCTTTGCAATCCGTAAATGGAATCTAAAAACACCTGGTCGTGAAGAGGCAAATGCAAATGACGGTGCAGGAAAAACAGAAGCAGGCGAACTTCCTCGTGAAGTATTAGTAGCACTTGGTGGTAAAGAAAACATTGCTTCTTTAGATGCTTGTATTACTCGTTTACGTGTTCAAGTTAACGAACAAAAGAATGTAAACAAAGACCGCTTAAAAGAACTTGGAGCAGCTGGTGTACTTGAAGTTGGAAATAACATTCAAGCTATTTTCGGACCGAAATCTGACACATTAAAATCACAAATTCATGATATAATGTCAGGTCGTACACCTCATGTTGAAAAAGAAGAACCTGTAAAAGTGGAAGAAACTCCTCAAAAAGTTGATGAAAATGAAACAATTGTATCACCAATTGAAGGGAAAATCTTACCAATTACAGAAGTACCTGACCAAGTATTCTCAGGAAAAATGATGGGAGACGGATTTGCAATTGAGCCAACTGAAGGAACAGTAGTTTCTCCAGTTAACGGTGAAATTGTCAATGTATTCCCTACAAAACATGCGATTGGTATTCAATCTGAAGGTGGAAAAGAAATTTTAATCCACTTTGGTATTGATACTGTAAAATTAAATGGTGAAGGATTCGAGGCACTTGTAGCACAAGGTGATAAAGTGAAGCAAGGCCAACCGTTATTAAAAGTAGATCTTGCATTTGTAAAAGGAAATGCACCATCTATCATTACACCAATTGTATTTACAAACTTACAACAAGGGCAACAAGTCGAATTGAAAAAAGATGGAAATGTTAAGAAGGGCGAAACCGCTATTATTGACATTCAGTAGGAATTTGACGCAAAATGTTTATAATTATAATAGGCGATGTGGTTGACCGAACATCGCCTATTATATACAATAGATGATGTAGTACTCACGTCTATACAACTAAAAAAAACTGTAATTTAAAGGAGATAAATTATCATGGAAAAAATCTTTAAAGTAACTAGCGACTCAGGAATTCATGCTCGTCCAGCAACTCTACTTGTAAACACTGCAAGCAAATTCGGTTCTGACATTAACTTAGAGTATAACGGAAAGAACGTTAACTTAAAATCAATCATGGGCGTTATGTCTTTAGGCATTCAACAAAACGCAGAAATTAAAATCACTGCAAATGGTGATGATGCAGCTCAAGCACTAGCAGCTATCGAAGAAACTATGAAAAACGAAGGATTAGGAGAATAATGACTCTTAACATTCAAGGGATCGCTGCATCAAGTGGGATTGCTATTGCAAAGGCTTTCAGACTTGAAAATCCTGAATTTAACATCGAAAAGAAATCAATTACAAACGAAGCTGCAGAAATTGCACGCTTAGACGCTGCGCTTGAGAAAGCAAAAACTGAATTAGAAGCTATTAAGGACCACGCATTTGCTGAGCTAGGTGCTGACAAAGCTGCGATCTTTGAAGCACATTTATTAGTGTTAAATGATCCAGAACTAGTAAACCCAGTAAAAGATAAAGTAAATAGCGAAAAAGTAAATGCTGAATTTGCAATGGATGAAGTTGCATCAATGTTTATTTCTATGTTTGAAAACATGGATAACGAATATATGAAAGAACGTGCTGCGGACATTCGTGACGTAACAAAACGCGTTCTTGCACATTTACTAGGGATTAACTTCTCAAATCCTGGTACAATTTCTGAAGAGGTAATCATTATTGCTGAAGATTTAACACCATCTGATACAGCTCAGTTAAACCGTAAGTATGCAAAAGGTTTCACTACTGATATCGGTGGACGTACATCTCACTCTGCAATTATGGCTCGCTCTATGGAAATTCCAGCTGTTGTTGGTACGAAAGTTGTTATGGAGAAAATCCAAAACGGCGATATCGTTATCATTGACGGTTTAGATGGAGAAGTAATTGTAAACCCATCAGAAGAAACACTTCGTTCGTTTGAAGAAAAGAAAGCGAAATTTGAAGAGCAAAAAACTGAATGGGCAAAATTAAAAGACCAAGCTACTGTAACAAGTGATGGACATCATGTTGAGCTTGTTGCAAATATCGGAACACCAAATGATGTACAAGGTATTATCGATAATGGCGGAGAAGGCGTTGGCTTATACCGTACAGAATTCTTATACATGGGTCGTGACAATCTTCCAACAGAAGAAGAGCAGTTCGAAGCGTATAAAGCAGTTCTTGAAGGTGTAAAAGAAGGTCAACCAGTCGTTGTTCGTACACTTGACATCGGTGGAGATAAAGAGCTTCCATACTTACATTTACCAAAAGAAATGAACCCATTCTTAGGATACCGTGCAATTCGCTTATGTCTTGATGAGCAAGATGTGTTCCGTACACAACTTCGTGCATTACTTCGTGCTAGCGTATACGGTAACTTAAAAATTATGTTCCCAATGATTGCAACTCTTGATGAGTTCCGTCAAGCAAAAGCAATTTTATTAGAAGAGAAAGCGAAACTTGTAGAAGCGGGTACAACTGTTTCTGATTCTATTGAAGTTGGTATGATGGTTGAAATCCCAGCTTCAGCAGTATTAGCAGATCAATTCGCGAAAGAAGTTGACTTCTTCTCTATCGGAACAAATGATTTAATCCAATACACAATGGCTGCAGACCGTATGAACGAACAAGTATCATACTTATACCAACCATATAACCCATCTATTTTACGTCTTGTAAAAATGGTTATCGATGCTGCTCATAAAGAAGGCAAATGGGCTGGTATGTGTGGTGAGATGGCAGGCGATTCACTTGCTATCCCATTATTATTAGGATTAGGTTTAGATGAGTTCAGTATGAGTGCAACATCTATTCTTCCTGCAAGAACACAACTAAGCAAGTTGTCAAAAGCAGAAATGGAAACATTAGCAGAAAAAGCATTAATGATGTCAACTGCTGAAGAAGTTGTTGAACTAGTTAAAAGCATATAATCAATAAAAAAACCTGAGTCGATTTGAAATCGGTCTCAGGTTTTTTCTATGAGAAAAGTAAATCATATTTGCTTACTATCGAGGATAAGAGACAGAATTAGATAGCGATTGCAACGATATCAGTTGGGCATACACGTAAAATACCAGTAAAAGTATTTCGATTTTGATTGTTCTTATCGTCTTTATTGTTATCTTTATCATTGTTATTACGAGCTAAAGCAGAGAAAAGAGCAACACCGTTAGCGAAACCTTCAAAAATTACATTGTTGAAAGTGCCGTTACCTCTAATGCTTAAAAGAGAAAGCTCTGTTCCAACTGAAATGCTAGCAAGTACGTTACATACAGCTGGTTGTTGTGGTCTAACCACTTCTTTCTCTTTCTCTTTCTCATGATGTCTGCACTCTCTTTCATGATGATGACAGTCTCTAAAGTTATCACAGCATCCAAATGATCCAAACATAATCCTCATCACCCCCTTCACACTTATAATCTATGTAAGTTCGGTAGTGAGTGACTGGACAGAGAGTGGAATTTTTTCTAGGGGATTTTCTCATTTTAAATGACTAGCTGGGTGTTTAGTATGGAATGATGTTTAAAATAGGGGAAATATAACAAAAAAATGTAAAAACCACCGAAATAAATGAAATGGGTAGCCTTTACACTTTTTTACTTTTATATAAAACGATGATATATACAGGAAGAGCTAGCAGTAGTGGTACAATGGATCGTGCAGTATGTTTTTCTGATTCTAATTGGAACGCTTCTTCTTTTGGGAATTGTAAAATGGAGATGTTTGCGGCATCACCAATAAAATATAGAAGCAGTACAGTTACTATGTAACATAAAAGTGCGATAAAGCTTCCGTATGAACTCAATGAAAATCCCTCTCTTGTTATCTATTTGTTATCATTGTATCACAATTGTAACAAAAACACACGGGTATATTTCAACACCTAAACAAAATTCGACACAAAACGTCATGTTTATTTATGATAAGGGAATGGAATATACTTTTCTATAAGTATAAATGTCGAATGATTTGTAGTAATATTACAAAAGTATGACAAGAAATAAAAAAACGAAGGCAATGTAGTTACCTTCGTTTTTTATTATTTTGCCCACTCACTCACTTGCTCTACGCTCATACGAGGTGCAGGATGGCCTTTTAAAGTTGATTCACCAATTGTAATAAGCATAATTGGAACGTAACGAGATGAAACGTTAAATTCGTCTGTCAGTGCTTGTGGATTGAAGCCACCAATAGCACAAGTATCCCAACCAGTTGCTTTAGCTGCAAGCATAAGTTGCATTGCTGCTAAAGATGCATTTGAAAAGGCAGCATCTCTTGGGAATTGTTCACGAGCATATGCAGATTCAATATTTTTAGCTAAGCGTTCTTTTGCTTCTTCTTTCATAAATCCTTGTTCTACAATTGGACCATATACTGGCTCAACATTTTTATAAGCTTCTAAATCACCTAAAATAGCGACTACTGCAGAAGCATCAAGAATTTGTTGTTGGTTATAAGCTATTGGGTGTAATCGTTTTTGTACATCTTCACCTTGAAAAACAAGGAATTTCCAGTGTTGCAAGTTCCAAGCGGAAGGTGCTTGTGCTGCGGCTTTTAAAATCTCATGTAATTCTGTAGATGAGATTTCTTTATTTGGGTTGAATGCACGTGTAGATGTGCGTTCATATAGAACGTTAAAAAAGTTGTCGTTTGTCATTATATATCCTCCAAATTGTATATAAAATTATCAGGAAAACGCAATGTATATAACTTACATTTTGTAAGTTATCGAATTTAAGAATATAATATCTTTATTTTAATTGTCAAGTTTTAAGAAATAAGCTAGGGCATTCATACAAACGATATAATTCCTATAATCATACACTAAAAAAGGAATTTATAGAGTGAAAAGGGAAGATAACATTCTCAATTAGCTTGTTAATATGTATCTCTCACAAATTAAAGTTTATTGGAGAACAGCCTTTTAAAAATGTTTGTGAGGAATTCAGTAGAACAAGATATATGAAGTGAGTGAAGACTAGTGATGAACATACTACATTTTTTATTAGAGAATACGGTTTTCCAAAATGTGTTACAAGATCTGCAGTTAAATGTCCTTTATATAGAAAATGGATGTAAACACCAACAAACGATAGAAAATATCCATCCAAAATGTATGTTTATAGCAAATAGTTTTGAAGAGGGCGAACTATTATTTCAAAGAACGAAACCACACATTATAATTATGTATGTAACAGAATATTCTCAAATAAAATATATTAAGAATATGTATACCCCGCAAAGTACATTCATTGTCATTTGGGATCAACAAATAACAAAAGAATTTACAGATGTACTTGCATTAGGAATACGTAATATTGTAATAGCTCCTGTAACTCCGCAAGCAGTGTTAGAAGAAGTGAATAAGAGTTTGTATCAACTTTCTTTAGTAAGGCAAGTTAGTTTGCAGCAGGAACTGCTTCAAACGATGTTTGATTTTCAAAATGATTTATTATTTATAGTAGAAGATGATGAGATTGTTGATTGTAATACAAATTTTTTAACGTTTTTCGGATATGAAGATTTGTTTGCCTATCGTGAGCAACATTTAGTATTTGCTGAACATTTTATTAGAGAAAATGGATACTACTCGACGACGCATGATATAACATGGCTAGACGATACTTTATCAAGTGGTAGAAGAATTAAGATGTCAAATTATGAAGGGGCAGTATCTACTTTTCTATTACGTGCGACACCATTGCCAGAAGATTTATCAAGATTTATTGTAAAGTGCACGGAAATTACAGAATTAGATGAAATCTATCAAGAGCAAGAAAGACTTGCTATGGTAGATTCATTGACAGAGATTTATAATCGTTTAAAGTTTCAACAAATACTAGAGGTAGAGTGGGAAAAGGTAATACGTAGTGATGAGAAAATAGCAATTATTTTATTTGATATAGATAATTTTAAAACAGTTAATGACACATATGGTCATGATTTTGGTGATTTGGCATTAATACAACTTGCAGAGCTTATGAAATCTAAAGTGGAGCAGCAACATGTATTTGCAAGATGGGGAGGAGAAGAATTCATTATATTAGTGACAAATACAGTAGAAAAGGAAGCATTTCAAGTTGCGGAGTCATTACGATTCTTCATTGAAACAAAGCAATTCACTGGAATTTCGAAGTTAACAGCTAGCTTTGGAGTTGCGTTATATGAACAAGGAACTACAAGAGAAGAATTAATGCAACGAGCGGACATTGCATTATATGAAGCGAAAAAAAATGGCAAGAATCAAGTATGTGTGTATAGAAAAGAAAAAATGTAATTTTTCGCAACAAATTGTTGCGATTTTTTTTTATTGTTTGATAATAGAATAGGGGGACAATTTTTAGCGAAGGAATTATGGAGGATCAATATGATAAAAAAAGTAATGATAATGGCTTCACTGTCTGTTATAGTTGGCGGCGGAGTATACTATTTTCTTGTTAGCCCTAATATAAAGGAAAACACTGTATTAACAACTAAAGTGAATCCTACTATTGAATCGGAAGTACAAGGGAATATAGAAGAAAAAGAAGAGCAACAAATTGATTATGCTAGCATATCTCAAAAATTAGATCAATATTTAGTCGGAAAGCAATTCAATGGAACAGTTTTGGTAACAGATAAAGAGCGTGTTATATTGAATAAAGGATATGGGTATGCTGATGTTCAAAATAAAATAGAAAATACACCTCAAACAAAATATCGTATCGGTTCTATTACGAAAACAGTTGTTGCCACATCTATTTTACAGTTGCAAGAACAAGGGAAATTGAATATTCAAGATAATGTAAATAAATATATTCCTTCATTTCCGGAGAATAAAAATATTACACTATATCATTTATTAACACATACCTCTGGTTTACCTGAACACGCAAAAGGCAATGTGAATGCTGCTTCCCGTTTACAGTTAATTAATTGGATTGGACGTCAAAATTTAGAATTTCCTGCAGGAACAGGTTGGAGATATACAGATTATAATTATATGGTGCTTGCTTATATAATAGAACATATATCGAAAAAACCTTTAGGAGATTACATAAAAGAAAACATATTTGTAAAAGCAGATATGCATGAATCCGGTATGGGAAATATGGTACCTGGAGATAAAAATTTTACAAAGGGTTATGTGAAAAAAGATCAAGAACTTGTACCAGCGCAGAAGTTAGGCATGGATTGGCTATATGGTTGCGGTGAGATGTATACGACAGTTGGAGATATGAAGAAGTTAGACGAAGCAATTATAAATGGAAAACTTCTTTCTGAACAAAGTATACAAGCAATGTTTTCGCCTTCAGCAGAACGGAAATATGCATTTAGTTTTTATATATATCCAGATTATTTTCATAATCATGGTGTATTATCTGGTTGGAACACTTTCAATAATTTTAATAAAGAAAAAGGGATTTTTGTTATGTTATTTTCAAATGTGAAAAATAGTATGGATGATGACTTTAATAAAGAGTTTCGAAAGATGGTAAATGATTTATTAGAACAAAGGGGATGAGAAAATGGAACATAAAACTTTATCAATAGGTTTCATTGGTATTGGCGTAATGGGAAAAAGTATGGCTTATCACTTAATGCAAGATGGTCATAAAGTATATGTATATAATAGAACGAAAGCAAAAACAGATTCTTTAGTGCAAGATGGTGCACAATGGTGTGATACGCCAAAAGAGTTAGTGAAGCAAGTTGATGTTGTAATGACAATGGTTGGATATCCACATGATGTAGAAGAAGTGTATTTTGGTATAGAAGGAATTATAGAACATGCAAAAGAAGGTACGATAGCAATTGACTTTACGACATCTACACCTACTTTAGCAAAACGTATTAATGAAGTTGCAAAAAGCAAAAATATATATACGTTAGATGCACCTGTCTCAGGAGGAGATGTTGGTGCAAAAGAAGCAAAACTCGCAATTATGGTAGGTGGAGAGAAAGAAATATATGATAGATGCTTACCTTTACTTGAAAAGTTAGGAACAAACATTCAATTACAAGGACCAGCTGGGAGTGGACAACATACAAAAATGTGCAATCAAATTGCGATTGCTTCCAATATGATTGGAGTATGTGAGGCTGTTGCTTACGCGAAGAAGGCTGGATTGAATCCAGATAAAGTGTTAGAGAGTATTTCAACAGGGGCAGCAGGTAGCTGGTCATTAAGTAATTTAGCTCCTCGAATGTTAAAAGGAGACTTTGAGCCAGGATTTTATGTGAAGCATTTTATGAAAGATATGAAAATTGCTTTAGAGGAAGCAGAAAAATTACAATTACCAGTCCCGGGCTTAAGTTTGGCGAAAGAATTGTATGAAGAGTTAATTAAGGATGGCGAAGAAAATAGTGGAACACAAGTATTATATAAAAAATATATAAGGGGGTAAACGAGGTGGACCTTCAAAAGTTTGATGAGATGATTGATACTGTACAGCGAGCTACTTGTATGAAAATTAATGAAAAACAAAAAGGAGCTTTTAAACAAAAATATGATTTTGAACCAGAATTTGAATATGGAAGAGATGAGAAAGGGCATTATGTAATTCGAACCTCTAAAAAGATGTTAGAAGAAATGGAATTTTATTTGGCATTGAAATATGATCGTGATGGAGTGGATCTTTATATGCAAGCTGAGATTGACGGTATATTTCATGTATCTGTTAGCTATGGTGAAGATGCCCTACATCTACAAGAATTGTTTCAATTTCTAGAAGAAAATAAATAAAAGTCCTCATTTGAGGACTTTTATTTATTTAGTCATCTTTAATTTTTATAATTATAAGTTAGAAGCGCGGCGGCATCGTTCAACCGGGAATGGGATAATTTGTGCGATGTGATTAGGACCAAATTGTTTTGTACGAGCATGGCGTATTATATAAAAAGCACACAGAATTGAAACAGGAATAGCGCCGAATAAACCAAACAATAAAGCGCTTACACAAGATGCGACAAATCCTAAAACACCAATTTCTAACTCTTCCATAATAGCTCCTAAAATAACAGGAAATGCTCCACATGTAACTCCAAGTATAAGTGCGATAAGTAAGCTCATGATTATCCCCCTCTGTTTGCGATATTATTTTCCTTCTTAGTTAATTGTAGTATATCACATACAAAACAGAATTTTCAGAAAAAATTCAATAAATGTTCAAAAAATGTTCGAAAAATACACTTGAAAAATCAAGACGTTAAATTTGTGGTGAAATGGTACTTTTGAGTAAATAAAAAATCAGGCTTATTTCAAAAGTGAAATAAGCCTGTTCCATAGGAGGATGTATATATGTAGAGTGAATAAAAGTTTGGAAAAGGGGGTCCAAGTCCTTTTATTCAACTAACTACCTTAATAGATTGGAACCCAGCCTTCAGTTGTCACAAAAATACGAATAGCTACAACTTGACGATCATCTTGCAAGGTAAAATAATGTCTTGCATTTTCAGGAACAGATATTAGATCGCCTGGCTCAAGTTCAACATCAAAGAATTTCCCATCTTTGCCTTCAATAGCGAAAATGCCATGACCACTGACGATAAAGCGAACTTCGTCGTCTGTATGATGATGTTCTTTTTGGAAATTAATTAATAATTCGTCAAGGTTAGGTGTGCTATTTGAAAGTGAAATTACATCATATGCTTTATAACCTCGACGTGCTGAAACATCAGCAATTTCTTTTGAAAAAACAGCTAATATTTCAGCTTTGTTTTCATCTGTTAAAGAATAATTTTCATTTAAATGAGTAGGAAGTTTAGAAATATTCCATTTCTCATATAAAACGCCTTCCTCTTGTAGAAATTTAGATACTTCCACTTCATTTTCAATACGAGTATTTACTTCATGAATACGAATTTGCGCCATTAGAAACGCCTCCTTGAATTGATAATAGTTTTATATGAAATTGGAATAAAAACTCATAAGCTTCTAATCTCTTCTTTGCATCAAAGCTATCTCGGCCCCATACGGTAATACCGTGGTTACGGATTAATACCGCTCCCGAATCACCTTGTATATGCTTTCGGAAGTTTTCTCCAAGCGTTGGGATATGGGCATGGTTTTCGATAATAGGAATGTGAATTGTTGCACCTTCTTCCCAAATATCGAGAGCTTTAATAATTTCTTGATTTTGAAGGGTAACTGCATCACTATATAAATTTGTAATGACATTATTATCAGTTGTATGAACATGAAGTACGCACCCAGCATTCGTATTGTTATAAATATGTGTATGCAATATTGTTTCTGCTGAAGGGCGTAATTCAGTCTCTAAAACGGGAACTCCTACATGATCTACTAATAGAAAATCATCTGGAGTGGTTTTTGTTTTATCTTTACCGCTTGCTGTAATGAGAAAAGTAAGTGGCTCATGACTAACTTTTATAGAAATATTACCACTTGTTGCTGGGAACCAATTTCGAGTTGTTAATTCTTTTTTTATCTCGCTCAAGTCATACCACTGACGAAAAAGTTGTTTCATGCCCTCACCTCCAACAAAAGTTTTAATTCAGCTTGCACATCTTGAAATGTTTCAAACGGTGTATAAGCAATATGATTTTCTTCGCACTTTGTAATAAGAAAGTCGCGAGCGAATACTTTATCAGCTTGTTTCGCAGCTTGTAAATCAGTAATAGAATCACCAATTACAATATGAAAGTCATTTGTATCACTTAATTTACGAATTAATGATGATTTACATAATCCGCAATAATTTTGACAATGATCATCACAAGAATGAGGCCATTTAACTGTAATGAACTCTTTTGAAAAGTCTGTTTCATTACAATAAATTTGTTCTTTTGGAATGATCCCTTGTAAAAGTGGGTAGACGAAGAAATCCATTCCACCTGATATCACGTAAAAAGAAATGTTATTTTCCTTTACGAATTGTATAAATTCATGAAAGCCACTGCGAATTTCGGCAGTTTCTTTTAAAAATTGAATTATATTATCGCGCAGATGAGTAGGTATCAATTGAAATAATCGAGAAACACCCTCTTGAATAGATAGCTCTTGTGATAAAATTCTATTTTTTACTTCTTCTGCTTCTGGTGGAGCGAATTTTTCCATAATGGACATAATGTTATCATTATTTGTAATCGTCCCATCGAAATCACAAAACACTTGAATACTCATAACTTCACCTCATGAGAGGGGTTTCCCCATATTTGTAGTGCGCTATGTAAATTAATTTCATCTACTTCATGGAGTAATTTACCTTGCAGAGTAGCTTCAATTGCAGTACGGAAAGCTTTACCACCGCCTTGCGCTCCATACGGATGCCCATGTATCCCGCCGCCGGCATTAATAACAACATCTTTACCGAAATCTTGCAGAATAAAAGGAACGAAACCAGGATGAATACCCGCAGATGGGACAGAAAAACTTTTCTTGAAAAATGCATCTTCCTCAGTTAAATATTTTGAAATGCTGAGAGCTTCTTCTTTTTCTAATGCAACGCTTCCGTATGGAGACGGGAATAAAGAAAAATCTGCACCAGCATAACGTAGTAGCTTTCCAAGTAATAATGGAGATGAAATTCCATATAACTTCGATGCCGAATAAGCACCACTTACAGCAGGGTGTGCCATAATAGGAACCGGGATTTCATCATCTTCTGCAAGTGATTGTAGTACATCTAGTCCGTAAGCAAATACGTTAAATAATAGAATATCAGCCCCAGCTTGCACTGCACGTTTTGCATTTTCTTTTAAGTCGAAAGTGCGTCCTGTTAAATTTACGGCATATAACGTTTTATGGCCGTATGTTTCATAGACTGATTGTAAAACTTCTTTTCCAGATACTATTCGTTTCGTGAGTGGTGTTAATGAGTTCTCAAATAAAATTTCATCATCTTTTACAATATCTACACCACCAATTGCTTGATCACGTAATTGAGTTTTTAAGTATCCAATATTTCGTCCAATCATTCCCTTAAAAATGCTCATTAAAAGGGGACGATCATACACTTCTATCAGGTTTCTAACGCCATCGATCCCGAACTTGGGACCAGGAAAATGTTCTTTCAATTCTTCTGAAAAAGTTAAGTCAATTAATTTTACTTCGCCATCAAGTGATAGCTTTCCGAATGTAGTTGTTAAAATCGCTGGTAAGTCTGGACTGAAATTTAATAACGGGTATTCGATTTTAATAATCCCACGTTTTACCTTTTTGCGTAAATATGAATTCGTATGTTCTTGTTCAGCTAATTCCTCAATATGAATGACGTTGCCTTTATGCTGTTTTAATTGTTCTTGTAATAAGTGTGGCAAATGAGTCCAAGAACCAATTGTTAATCCGAGTGCAATTTGTTCCGCCTTTTTTTCTAAGTTATGTGAATCGTCATGAATTAAATACGTCGCTATAATTCCGCTCATTGTTATAACCCCCTAGTTAAATAAAAAAACCTCTCAGCTAAGGAGAGGTTTTTTTACAACCAGCTCCTTATCTGTCAGCATAATGCTGCGAGAATTAGCACCGTGTCTACAATTGTAGATCGGTTGCCGGGCTTCGTCGGGCTCGTCCCTCCACCTGCTCTTGATAAGAAGTATTTAGAAATGTTTAAATTTTTAAGATAACTGAATTTTGTCAGATATTTTTCATGTTGTCAATGGCTTTTTGAAAATTTTTAATTTCTCAATTCGATTAATTGCTTCCCGCAATCGCTCCTCTGTATGCAGGAGCCCAACGCGAACATAACCTTCGCCGTGCTCACCGAAGCCAACACCTGGAGCAACTGCAACGTGTGCTTTTTCTAATAAAATATTAGAAAATTCCTCAGATGTATAGCCCTCTGGTACAGGAAGCCATGCAAAGAATGATCCTTTTGGAATATCAACATTCCAACCAATGGAATGACAAGCTTCTATAAGGACATTTCTTCGAGATTCGTAACTATTTACAAGGTCTATTACGCAAGACTGTGAACTTAATAGTGCTTCGCGGGCAGCGTCTTGAACTGCACCAAAAATACTAACATACATATGATCTTGCAATAGGTTAATGGTTTCAATGACACTTTCATTCCCTACTGCAAAAGCAATACGCCAGCCAGCCATATTGAAAGTTTTCGATAGAGTGTAAATTTCAATTCCTGTATCTTTGGCACCATCTGCTTGCAAGAAACTAACAGGTTTTTGACCATCAAATCCGATAGCGCCGTAAGCGAAATCGTGAACAACTAATATATTATGTTTATTAGCAAAGTGAATGGTTTTATCAAAAAAATCTTTTGATGCAGTAGCACCGGTAGGGTTATTTGGATAGTTTAAAAACATTAACTTTGCTTGCTCAGCGATAGAGTCATCAATTTGTTTATAATCCGGTAAAAAATGATTTTCTGCAATAAGTGGCATGGTTTCAAAGTGTGCCTTTGCTAAGGCAACCCCGGATAAATAATCTGGATAGCCTGGATCCGGAACGAGAATCGTATCACCAGGATTTGTAAAACAAATCGGTAATTCTACTAGTCCAGCCTTTCCGCCAAACAAAATAGCAACTTCAGTTTTTGGGTTTAATTCGACGCCGTATTCACGTTTATAGAATGTAGCTACGGCTTCCTTTAAGCTTTCATGTCCGCGAAATGGCGGATATTTATGATGAATGGTCTTTTCGGCAGCATCTTGTAAAGCTTTTACGATATGCTGCGGTGTTGGTTGATCTGGATTACCTTGACCTAGATTAATAACATCGTGACCAGCTGCAACGACTTTGTTAACTTTTGCAACAAGTGAAGCGAAAAATTGTGTTGGCAATGATGTTACTATCTCAGAAGGTTGAAATAATTTCATACTTTCCACCTCTTTTGAAAGTTGTTACAATTCTAGTGACAAATGATATAATCTTTCCAGTATTTTGTAAAGAGAAAAATAAGAATGGGGCTGAAAAAATGAAAGTCGCATGTATTCAAATGGATATTGTTTTTGGAGATGTAGAAAAAAATATTGAGAATGCTAAAAATAAAATAAGCGAAGCTATGAAGGAAAGGCCAGATGTTATCGTCTTACCAGAGTTATGGACAACAGGATATGATTTAACGAGACTTTCTGAAATTGCAGATAGGGATGGAGTGGAAACGAAAGAAAAGTTAATAGAATGGGCGAAGCAATATGATGTACATATTGTTGGTGGGTCCATAGCAAAGCAAACGGAGCAAGGCGTTACAAATACGATGTATGTTGTAAATAATGAAGGACAGCTAGTCAACGAATATAGTAAAGTACATTTATTTCAGCTTATGGATGAACATAAATATTTAATAGCTGGTAATAGTACGGGCGAATTTAAGCTAGATGATGTTGAATGTGCTGGAACAATTTGTTATGATATTCGTTTTCCAGAGTGGATGCGTGTCCATACTGCTAAAGGGGCAAAAGTATTATTTGTTGTAGCAGAATGGCCATTAGCTCGTTTAGCACATTGGCGTTTGCTATTGCAAGCAAGAGCAGTTGAAAATCAGTGTTATGTTGTTGCGTGTAATAGAGCAGGAAAGGATCCAAATAATGTATTTGCGGGTCATTCTTTAATTGTGGACCCTTGGGGTGAAGTTGTAGTAGAGGCGAATGAAGAGGAATCAATTTTATTTGGAGAGCTTGAATTCGAGAAAATTAAAGAAGTACGTAAAGGAATTCCAGTTTTTGCGGATCGCCGTCCAGAATTATACAAATAAAATGTTGACAAGTGATTTTTATTCTTGGTATAGTCTTCAACATAAAGTTAAAAATTCAAAAAATTATACAACTCTTATCAAGAGCAGGTGGAGGGATTTGGCCCGATGAAGCCCAGCAACCGACCGTAATACCATTGTGAAATGGGGCGTTTATTACGCCAAAAGGCACGGTGCTAATTCCAGCAGAAAGTAAAACTTTCTGGCAGATAAGAGGGGAGAAGATAAACTTCAAACCTCTTTCTTAGTGGAAAGAGGTTTTTCTATGTTAGAAAAACCTCTGAATTTAAAAAGGGGGAGAAGACGATGGGATATTATTCATTAACAGAAATAACAGCTGTACAATATGCGAAAGATCATGGCTATTTTGAAGCGAAGGCAAATGTCGTTTGTCATGAAATTGGAGACGGAAACTTAAATTACGTGTTCAAATTAGATGATGGAGAGAAATCCATTATAATAAAACAAGCACTGCCTTATGCGAAAGTAGTTGGTGAAAGCTGGCCATTGTCTATAAAAAGAGCAACGATTGAAAGCAAGGCCTTACAAATTTTTGCGCAGTATGTACCGGATTATGTTCCAGTAGTGTACAGTCTTGATGAAGAGTTAGCGATAACGGTAATAGAAGACTTATCAAGACTAACAATTACAAGAAAAGGATTAATAGACGGAGAAGAATATCCGCTTTTATCCCAGCATATCGGCCGTTTTCTAGCACATGTTTTATTTTACACTTCAGATTTTGGTTTACAGTCAGAAGAGAAGAGGGTACTAGAAGGTACCTTTGTAAATCCGGACCTTTGTAAAATTACAGAGGATTTAGTGTTTACAGATCCGTTTGGACATTATGATACAAATGATTATGAGCCAGACTTACAGCTCGTGGTTGATGAACTTTGGAGTGATAAAACTTTAAAACTAAAAGTAGCACAATATAAATATAAGTTCTTAACAAGAAAAGAAACTCTTATTCATGGTGATTTACATACTGGTAGTATTTTTTCGTCACCTTCTGAAACGAAAGTGATTGATCCAGAATTTGCGACATATGGCCCATTTGGATTTGACATAGGTCAATTTATTGCAAATCTATTATTAAATGCTTTATCTAGAGAAGAAGAAAAAAGAAGTGTACTATTTTTCCATATAGAAAAGACGTGGAGTTATTTTGTAGAGACTTTTACAAAGTTATGGATTGGAGAAGGTGTAGAAGCATATACGAAAGAAAAACAATGGTTACCAATTATTTTGCAAAATATCTTTACTGATGCAGTTGGATTTGCCGGATGTGAACTGATTCGTAGAACAATTGGTTTAGCTCATGTAGCAGATTTAGATGAAATAGAAAATAAAGAAACAAGAATTCAAGCTAAGAAGCAAGCGCTATCCTTAGGTAAAGAACTAATAAAATATGAATCTAAAAGTGCTGATATTCAACTGTTTCGAACATTATTTCAACAGACAGTTTCAGGGGGCGTAAAAGCGTGAGTACAATTGTTACTGTTCCGAGATCTGTAAGCTGGAAAGGTGATGCAATTGCGGTATTAAATCAAACAAAATTGCCGCATAGCACAGAATACAAAACATTGACGACTATTGAAGAGGTTTGGAAAAGCATCGTAATGTTAGAAGTACGAGGAGCGCCTGCAATTGGAATTGTAGCTGCATTTGGTTTGGCGCTTGCATCAAAAAAATATAACACTGTACATATTGAAGAATTTCAAAAGAAGTTTAATAGAGATTGTAATTATTTAGGAACGTCACGCCCGACAGCAGTAAATTTATTTTGGGCAATTGATCGTATGAGAGAATCTATTCGAGAGATTACTACAATAAAAGAAGCACAAAAAACATTAGAAGAAGAAGCGCTTCGCATTCAGCAGGAAGATGAAGAGGTGTGCCGAAATATTGGGGAATATGCGTTAACATGTTTTAAAGATGGCGATAATATTTTAACAATCTGTAACGCTGGAAGTATCGCAACTGCCAGATATGGAACTGCATTAGCTCCCTTTTATATTGGAAAAGAGAAAGGTGTGCGTTTACATGCATATGCGTGTGAAACGAGACCAGTTTTACAAGGTGGTCGCTTAACGACCTGGGAATTGAAGCAAGCAAATATTGATGTGACCCTTATTACAGATAATACTGCAGCTCATGCTATTCAAACGAAAGAAATAAATGCAATTATTGTAGGGGCGGATCGAATTGTCGCAAATGGAGATACGGCAAATAAAATAGGGACAATGAATTTAGCTATTTTAGCAAAGCACTTTGATATCCCATTTTATGTTGCTGCGCCACTGTCAACATTTGATGTTAGGAAAGAAACTGGAGCCGAAATAATTATTGAAGAAAGAGATGAAACAGAGGTTACGAAAATCTTTGGAAAACAAGTAGCACCAATCGGAACGAATGTTTATAACCCTGCATTTGACGTAACACCGAACGAATTAATTACAGGAATTATTACTGAGAAAGGTATTATAAGCGGGGATTATAAACGAGAAATTGCATCATTATTTGAAAAACAGGCTAATACATAATAGCTTGTTTTTTTATGCCTAAATGCATTGTTTTCTCTTACTTATATAATGAAAGGAGGAGAAGAGGATGGAAGAGTGGATCAAGATGATAGGTAATGTAGGGTTTCCAATTGTTGTAACATTATATTTACTCCACCGTATTGAAAGTAAATTAGAGGGGGTAATTGTTGCAATTGAGAAGCTCCCGCGGCAATTACTAAAGTACGAAGATCCTCGCGATAAAAAATAAAGTTTGCTCTTCTTGAGCAAACTTTATTTTTTATTGAGCAGTATAGCCACCATCGATAACGACAGCTTGACCAGTTATACCTTTAGCTTTTTCACTCGCTAAAAACATAGCATAATCAGCGATTTCTTGTACTTGTAATAAGCGCTTTTGTGGGACGAGTGGATAAATAACATCTTCTAAAACATTTTCAAGTGGTACATTTCGTGTAGTAGCTAAGTCTTGTAGTTGATTACGTACAAGAGGGGTATCGACATAACCAGGGCAAAGGGCATTAACAGTAATACCATGCGTAGCACCTTCTAAAGCGGCAACTTTTGTTAATCCAATTACGCCATGTTTTGCACTATTGTAGGCAGCTTTTCCAGCAAACCCGACAAGGCCGTTAATAGAAGCGACATTAATAATACGACCATATTTTTGTTGTTTCATAATCGGAAAGGCATGCTTAATTGCGATAAACGGAGCAATTTGCATAATTTGAATTAGTAGCTCAAACTTTTCAGTTGGAAAGTCTTCAATGGGTGAAACGTGTTGCATTCCTGCGTTGTTAATTAATATATCTAATGAACCGAAATGACTAACTGTTTGAGAAATTGATGCTGTAATTTCCTCTTCAGATGTAACGTCACATTTTAAACCGATAGCTTGAAAACCTTCATTTTGTAATTGTTCAGCAGCTTCTTTCGCACGTTCTTCAAGACGATCAGTAATCACAACTTTTGCACCTTCTTTTGCAAAAGCACTTCCCATTTCATATCCAATACCACTCGCAGCACCTGTTAAAAAGACA
Source organism: Bacillus cereus group sp. BfR-BA-01524 (assembly GCF_022662595.1). Classification (NCBI taxonomy): domain Bacteria; kingdom Bacillati; phylum Bacillota; class Bacilli; order Caryophanales; family Bacillaceae; genus Bacillus; species Bacillus cereus group sp. BfR-BA-01524. The sequence goes on from NZ_JAKUDW010000001.1 coordinate 80,621, forward strand.
ACTCGATTTGTAACCATGATGAAAAACATCCCTTCATAATAAAGTTTTCATAGTGCTCTATTTAGAGAGGTTATAATGAAATTCCTGCAAACATTTGGAAAAAATATCGTTAGCTATCTTGTTTTGCAAAATAGTCTTTGCTATACTATTTTGTAAAGCAAGATACTTACGCTTATCTATCTTGTAAAACAAGATAGTAGGAGGATTTGAATTATGTCGACAAGTCAAATGTTGAAAGGGATTTTAGAAGGATGCTTACTTGCTATTATTTCTGAAGGCGAAATATACGGTTATGAAATGAGTGAAAAGCTAGCAAAGTATGGTTTTACAATGGCGAGTGAGGGAAGTATTTATCCGTTATTAATACGAATGCAAAAAGAAGGACTAATAACAAGCGTAATGAAGGAATCGCCATCTGGTCCAAAGAGAAAATATTATACATTAACAGAAAAAGGCGAGGAAGCACTTGATGAATTTATGGATCGCTGGGAAGCGATGCAAAGTAGTGTAGAACGTCTACTTGAAGGGAAGGGAAGGAGAAAATAATGTTATCAAGTGAAGCTCGAAAGTTTTTGTTAGATATGAGATTATTTTTGACGGCAAAGAGTGTGAAAGAAAGTGATATTGAAAACTTTTTAGAAGATGCAGAATTGCATTTAATAGAAGGTGAGAGTGAGGGGAAGAGTGTAGAAGATATTTTCGGAAGCTCACCGAAAGAATATGCAAATGAACTTGTAAAAGTGATGGAAAGAGATAGACAGGAAACGTGGCAGCAAATTGGTTTTACAGTAATGAATATCGTATCGTTTTGGATTATTGCTTCTATTTTAATAGTGAATAATGGAATGTTACAGATTTCACTTATGCAGTGTATCGGTTACAGTTTTTCATTGATTTTAGTTGTTATGGGTCCTAATTTTCTACTTCGCAAAATGGCCTTCGTCACAAGCTTTACAAAAACATGGTTTTCCATGTGGTCTTTAGTTATGATTGCTCCATTGTTTTTATTAGGAGCTGTTACGATATTAGATGTGATATATCCTACAAAAATGCTCACATTCACCGAAGTCCAAAGTTATATATTAGCTGGTGGGATTTTTATCATCACAGTAGCTATAAATATATATTTTGAAGGATGGTTTAAAAACTTATATTTAATCATTCCACTTTCTATTATGTTACTGTTTAAAACATTTACATCGGAAGATCTTATGCCAATACTATTTCAAATTATATGTTTATACGGAAGTTTGTTTATTTTGATTTTCCTTGAAATTATGATGAAGACGAATAGAAGAGAAATGGTTAAATAAAGGGGGATTATCATGAAGATTTCTAAAGAAGGAGAAAAGTTTTTAATTGATACGAAAGTATATTTAATAACTAAGGGAATTAAAGAAGAAGATGTGGATGCTTTTCTAGAAGATGCAGAGCTTCATTTAATAGAAGGTGAAAAAAAGGGGAAGACGGTAAGGGACATATTTGGTGACTCACCAAAAGAGTATGCGGAAGAGTTAGCTAAAGAGATGGAGAAGGATAAAGGTGGGAGTATAAAAAGTATCTTAGGAATGATAATTGGGATAGGCGGATATTGGTTACTTACAAATATTTTATTTGAAAGTTCTAATCATGAATTTGTATTAACGAATGTGCAGTTGATTGGATATCCAATTATATTAATGGTTACTGTTGCAGGCGTTATATTTGCCTTTAAAATGTCATCATTTAAGAGCAAAATAAAAGAATTTAGCATGATTTATGTAGCAGCTTTGCTACCAATTTTATTACTAGTACTATTAATGTTTATGAATAAATGGTACGGGACACCTGTATTGCAATTAACTACAATGCAAAGTTATATACTAGCTGGAATAATCTTATTAGTACTGCTAATTGGTGAAGCGTACATACTTGGATGGATTGGAATATTAGCTGTTATCATACCGTTATTAATTATGTTTGTATTTAAAGAATTAGGGAAGCAAAACCCATATTGGGGAATGTTAGAGACTTTACTTCTGTACGGAAGTTTATATGTATTAATGAGATGGTCTTTAAAAAATGAAGAGAAAAAAACTGTAAGCTAGTTTTATACTAATAGTGAAGTGAACGAACTGAATTTTTTATCAAGGGGGGAACGAATATGCAAAGTATATTTCTAGGTATATTGTCTATTGTGTTTTTAGGTTTAACGATTTTTGGGCTCTATACTACCTTTTCGAAAAAGGTACATGATGACTATTTCGATACTTTATTAGATGACACATCGGGTTATATTCTGTTCTTCGGTTTAATTGGAAAAGGGCTGCTTTGGATATGCAAAAAATTATTTCCAAAGAAATATTATATAGGGATTTTTAGAGGGATTACATTTACATTTAGTTGTCTATTTTTATTTCTAGCAGCCGGGATTTGGTTTGTTGATTGGAACAAGTTGTTTTAAACAGTAACATGAAGGTTACTGTTTTTTTCTTTGTAGTAAAGAGCTTTGTAAAGAGAGCGCTTTTTGTTCTGTTGTTAATAAGGAATGAATATGAACGTTTTCTGGACGAGGGACTATCGGATACATAAGATTTGTTGGAGAAGGGTGGTGCTCCGAGCCGGTTGGAGAATGAGGATCTGCATGAGTAAGTTTTCCATGAATACGTCTTGTAAATAAAATATGACCGATTTCGTGAGCGAGCGTATATATATTTTTCATAGGGGCAGCCGAATTTGTTAAAACGATATAGCCAGTAAGTTGCTGTTGTTTTGCTAAAGAATAAGCGCAGGCAATTACTGCTGTTTCTTTGAAATAATCACTGCCAATATAACAAATATAAAGGTCGCATTCAGGAGCTTCATTTACACATGTTTGGAAAAAGGATGCCAACTTTTCTTGACTTTGAATGGAATTTTTATAACTGATTTCACGGTCAAAAAAACGGAAAAGTTCATTTAATACAATTACTTCTTGAATTTGAAATGTAATGGGGTGCCAAATTGATTCTGCAACAGCTAAATCTTTTGCGATGCGGTCATCAGAAATATCGGCGCCGGGAGTAATACAAATACATATATTGACGTATGGATCCATAAGGAACACCTCAAATGAAAAAAGTTCTTCCTATAATATATGTGGGGAAAAGGTGCTATGTATGGATAAACGCCTTTTTTGTTACATGAATATATAGATGACAAGTCAAAAAAATTTCATAGTTCTATAACATGATATGGTCGTCTTTTTGATATAGTAAAGGAAAGGGGGAGAATATATGTATACATTAAAAATCGTTTCAGACAGAGAAGCACTTTATCAATTTGCGAGTTATGTAAGAGTTGTACAAGGGGTTGAAGATGTATATGTAGAGGTGGGAGAACCTTTATATGAACATCCTTTAATGAAGTTTTATGTACATATTAAGCTGAAAGAAACATATGAGCAGCATAAAGCGTTACAGGAAATAGCAAGATTAGTAGAATTGGGTCGTTTTACATATGTCCATTATCGTAATGATGAAATTGAGGAAGCTTTTGAAGCTGTAAAATATGAAAGTTTTAAGAAATAAAGATGAAAAAACGGAGGCGAAAGCTTCCTTTTTTTCTTTAAAATTACATGAACAAAAAGAGAGAAATTTTGTTATGATAAGGGAGGTTAGGGAAAGGAGAATTTACATATGGGGTATATTGAAGAGTTACGCAAAGTCGTTGGTACAAGGCCACTTATTCTCGTAGGATCAGCAATCATTATATTAAATGATAAACAAGAAGTATTGCTTCAATATCGTTCAGATACATATGATTGGGGTGTACCTGGCGGGGCGATGGAACTGGGTGAAACGACAGAAGAAACAGCACGTAGAGAGTTATTTGAGGAAACGGGGTTAACTGCAAAAATAATGCAATTTCTTGGTGTTCTATCAGGAAAAGAAGTATATTTCCGTTATCCGAATGGCGATGAAATTTTCAATGTCATTCATCTGTATCAGGCACATCATGTGAGCGGGGAATTAAAGCTCGATCATGAAGGGTTGAAACTTCAATATTTTCCAGTAGATAAGTTGCCAAAATTGAATGAAACGACAGAGAAAATTTTGCAAAAGTTTTTATATGCGCTGACAGAATAGAAGGTTAATTCCTTCTATTTTTATTATATGAAATATTTTGATTTTTTAGTATGTTTATAGTATGATAGTTGTAGATATACATCTTATGGAATTTCACCTAAAAACTTACTAGGGTACATAAGAGAGGGGCAAGTACAAAATGCATAATGTTGTTATTACAGCTGCAGTTCGTTCGCCAATTGGAACTTTTGGAGGAGCGCTAAAAAATGTAACGCCAGTAGAATTAGCTGTTCCTGTACTTCAGGAAGCTGTAAAACGAGGCGGGGTAGAACCACATGAAGTTGATGAAGTAATTTTAGGTCATTGTATTCAAAGAACTGATGAAGCAAATACGGCGAGAACAGCTGCATTAGCGGCAGGATTTCCTGACACAGTTACGGGATATACAATCCAACGCCAATGTTCTTCAGGTATGCAAGCAATTATGTCAGCTGCAATGCAAATCCAATTAGGTGTAAGTGATGTTGTTGTTGCAGGTGGAGTAGAAGCGATGAGTTCGAGCCCTTATGCATTGAAACAGCACCGCTGGGGACAACGTCTACAGCACGGAGAAATTCGTGATACGGTGTGGGAAGTGTTAGAAGATCCGATTCACCATATTATGATGGGTGAAACAGCGGAAAATTTAGTTGAACAATATGAAATTACAAGAGAGGAACAAGATGAAGTTGCTCTTCGCAGTCATACATTGGCACTGAAGGCAATCGAGTCTGGACACTTTGACGATCAAATTGTTCCTATTACAATAAAAGAACGTAGAAAAGAAGTAGTATTTTCGAAGGATGAGCATCCACGTGCAGATATTACAGCGGAAAAATTAGCAGGGTTAAAACCAGCATTCCGTAAAGATGGGTCTGTAACTGCAGGTAATTCATCTGGCCTGAATGACGGAAGTGCAGTTCTAGTATTAATGAGCGAAGAAAAAGCGAAAGAAAAAGGCTTACAACCGTTAGCTAGAATTGTTGGATATTCAGTAGCTGGAGTAGACCCGAAAATTATGGGTATTGGACCAGCACCAGCAATTCGTAAAGGTTTAGAAAAAGTGGATTGGTCATTAGAAGATGCAGATTTACTTGAAATTAATGAAGCTTTCGCGGCTCAATATTTAGCTGTAGAGAAAGAGTTAGGTTTAGACCGTGAAAAAGTGAACGTAAACGGTAGTGGCGTAGGACTTGGGCATCCAATTGGTTGTACAGGGGCTCGTATTACGGTAAGTTTAATTCACGAATTAAAAAGACGTGGGTTAGAAAAAGGAATTGCCTCTTTATGCGTCGGTGGCGGTATCGGGGTTGCCTTATTTATAGAAGCACTATAAAAAAGAAGCAGCTATTGCTGCTTCTTTTTTTATGACTCAAATAGATGATGGAATAATCGATCGCGATTTTCAAAGAAAAGTTTCGTCGTTTGATAATGCTCGGTTTCTTCTAATGTGGATTCGTGAATCCCCTCTTGTGTTAAAGAGTATATAGTAGATTCAGGGTAAGCCATTAAAATAGGAGAATGCGTCGCAATAACAAATTGTGAACCTTGTTCAGCTAGTTCGTGCATTCGAATGAGCATGGAAAGTTGTCTCATCGGTGATAAAGCTGCCTCAGGCTCATCTAAAATGTATAAACCTTGTCCTGAAAAACGATTCATAAATAAGGAAAAGAATGATTCACCGTGAGATTGTTCGTGTAGTGAAACGCCGCCGTAAGATTTTATAGCATCTATTTCATCAATATAAGAAGCGACATTATAAAATGATTCAGCGCGAAGAAAGAAACCGTCGCTTGGTGTATTGAAACTTTTTGAAATTCGAAGGTATTCATGTAAAGATGAATGTGAATCGTTTGTGCTAAAGCGGAAATTCTTCGTTCCACCTTCTGCATTAAAACCTAACGCAATTGCAATCCCTTCAAGTAATGTTGATTTACCCGTTCCGTTTTCTCCAATAATGAATGTTACATTTGGATGGAAAGCTAGTGATTGTAATGTTCGGATAGCGGGTAAGCAGTAAGGATATGCGGAAAAACTAGGGATATTTTCTTTTTTTAATGTGACATTTTGTAAAAAGGGTACGTCAATCAATATATAAACCTCAATTCATAACGGATTTTGAATCTAAAAAGGCAGCAAATACAAGTGTTAATGACACCTGAATCCCTTCCTTATTTTCTGAATATTTCATGTGGATTATATCATTTAAACTATCATATTCCAATGTGAAAATAAATATTGCATGAAGATCTATTCTCTCGTTATGATAGATGGTATTCTATTGAAAATGTGAGAAGGAGTTAAAGTATGCCGTTTACATTTGCACATCCAGCAGCAGTTCTTCCTTTTGCGAAAAAGCATTCTAAATATATGTCAGTAACGGCTCTTATATTAGGTAGTATGGCGCCTGACTTTGAATATTTTTTACACTTTAGACCGTATGGTGTTATTGGGCATACGTGGCTTGGGTTCTTATATTTAAATTTACCACTTGTCTTCTTATTAGCATGTATATATCATTACATTTTAAAAAAGCCTTTTATAACACATTTACCTAAACCATTTGCTGGGTATTATACATATGTAGTAGATAAGGGGTGGAGGATTCATACATGGAAGGATCTTTTTATATTTTGTTATTCAGCATTATTCGGTATGTTAACGCATGTTGTTTGGGATGCATTCACTCATAAGACAGGCTATTTTGTTATGAAAATACCATTATTGCAAAGAGAATGGTACGGTATCCCTGTTTATAAATATATGCAACATGGAAGTACATGTATTGGTTTTCTATTATTAGTATACGTTTTATGGAAGTATAGAAATGAAATGGGTAAAGATCTTATTTTAGCTTCGGAGAAAAGAAAGTATTGGATTTCAGTAATTGTTGTGGCAACTATTATATTTATCGTGCATGCGTTCCTAGATCCCTATTTTCATATTTTCCAAATTGGAGGTATAATAGTATCTGGACTGACAAGTTCATTTTGTGGACTTTTCATTGTTTCTATAGTTTACAAAGCAAGGGACTAATTTTATATTCATGAATGATAGTGTTAGGAGAAATGAAATGATGAAAGCATGGAAAAGTATTTTTGTTTTATGTAGTTTTCTTCTTATGTTAAGTGGTTGCTTCCATCAAGAAGAAAAGAAAGCTGAACCGAAGAAGAAAGAATCTATTCCTGAAACGAAAGAATATGGTGGGCGTGAGCTGAAAAAAGTAGGACAAAAAGTGAAAGAAACAGGATGGGGTACTTTCAAGTTAGAGCAGATGCACTCTGTGAATCAAACATTTGAAGTAGCGCCAATGAAAATTCACGTACAAGATGTGAAAGTAATCTCTTTATCACAGATGAGTGAAAAAGCAAAAAATACATTGAAAGTATACACGGCACTAACTCCTGAAGAAGTAAAACGTAGATTAGGGGATAAAGTAAGCCAAGAAGATGCAGAATTATATGCATCGCTAAGTGGAACAGAGATTAGTAATACAATTCGTTATGTTGAGATTACATATAAAGTGGAGAATAGCGGGAATAAAAATATGCAATTTTTCTCTATGAATGATGTTATGATTAATGGTAAGCAACATTTTAAAGTAGCGACTCAAAACTTTTTATATGATGAAGATACGTTAGTTGGTACAAAAAATGTGTCAAGAGAAGACTATAAGCCTGGTGAAACAAGAGATGGTATTATTGGTTTAATACTTGACGATGGAAAAGACAAGGTAAAGGATATTCAGTTTACAACTGATGATTTACTTGCAGGAGATTCAGAAACACAAGATGTTGTAAAAGAGTCACAAACGTTTAATATCTCACTTTCAGAGTAAGGTGTTTTTAAAATAATGTAAGAAAAACAGTCAGCACTCAAATATTATGCTGACTGTTTTTTTATTTCTTTTATGTATGAATCTACATTTTGAAAAGGCACCTTAATTTTAAACGCATCTTTTTGTTCGTTAAATTGCTTTTCATTGTAGGGACCGAAACGTTTATTGTGCTTTACGTCAATAATCCAATAATGTTCACTTTTTTTATTTGCAATTGCTGCGTCAGGGTTATTTGGATCTGATTTTTCCTCAGTTTGTTTTGCAATAATGTATTTATCATCCCAAGCAATGTCTGTAATTTTTGCAGGGATGTATTGTGTGGCATATACAGCATCTTGCGAGGGGAAAAGTTCAAATGCATTTCCAGAAGTACGTATGAGTTCGTATTCATCGTTAACCGTATAAGTTAAGTGACTTGTGTTTCCTGCACAACCAGTTAATAGGAAGGCGACGAATAGGATTATCCATTTTTTCAATATGGGAACCTCCTTTATAATGCTATTGTAACAAATTGTACAAGAAAAGTAAGAGAAACGCTAGTTTACAATGTTTTTTAGAAGTGGTACGATGAGACGGGTAAAGAAGGATATGAAGGAGTCGACATAAAATGAAGTTAAAGATGCATCGTCCAGCGCTTGTAATGAATCGCATAGGTGCTTCCCTAATTGACATGTTTTTAATCTCGGTTATGTATGGTGCAGTAGTAGCTATTATGACCGGAAACTATAGTGCTATGTTTAAGCGCTTTAATATAAGCTTAGGTGATTTTAGATATGATTTCGCAGTAGTTTTCATATTAATGGCGATATATTTTATTGTGTTACCCTTTATTTGGAACGGTGTTACACTTGGCAAAAAGGTAACGAGAATAAAATTAATTTCATTGAAGAGTGAAAAGCTAACGTTGCAAACATTAATTATAAGATTTTTTGTAGTGTTATTACCGAACGTATTGCTATTAGGAATTCCATTAATATGTAACGTATATATGATGTTGTTCCGCAAAGATAATTGTGGTTTTCAGGATTTAATTACAAAAACGAAAGTAATAAGTCTTGTATAATAAAATAAAAAAAGACCTTTTTATATATAAAAAGGTCTTTTTGATTTTATAAGTCTATTTTGAATGTTTACAGTAAGGAAAAGCTAAAATGTGTCATTTTTATTTACAATAGATTGAAAATTAAGATAATGGTATAATGATTAAAAATAATATCTTTATCTCACCATTTGGGGCGGATTAAAGTTTTACTTTATATAATAAGGAGGAAGTTGAGATGACAGGAGGTAGCATAATTTTTTGGGGCATTCTCATTTTTATCGGTCTAGTTCTTGATCAGCGTAATAGTAAGAAAAAAGAAGGATAAAAAGTAAATGCTTACAAATTAAATAGCAATTTTTCTTGCTTGCAGAATAATCTCATAAAGGAGTATACTGAATGACGGTAAGACTTATAGAAGGGGTAATGAAAATGAAGCTTGCAGGAAAAGTTGCTATCGTAACTGGCGGTGGCATCGGTATTGGACGTAATACAGCTCTTTTGTTGGCTAAACAAGGCGCAAAAGTAATTGTGACGGACATTGATCAAGAAAGTGGACAAGCAACAGTGGAGGAAATTACGAATCTAGGCGGAGAAGCACTTTTTGTATTCTATGATATGGAAAAGCAAGGAGATTGGCAACGCGTTATTAGCATTACTTTGAATGCATTCAGTCGCATTGATATGCTTTTTCAAAATGCTGGTTTATATAAAATAGATTCTATTTTTTCTCGCCAACAAGAGAACGATTCCAATGTACTTTGTATTAATGACGTTTGGATAGAGATAAAACAATTAACGTCATCTTTTATGAAACAGCAAGAAGAAGTGGTGCTTAGTGATTTACCGATTTTCGGTATTATTGGCACGAAAGGACAATCATTTCATACAGTAGAAGCCCTAGTATAATAATGAAAACCGCCCTCAATATATGTGGACGGTTTTTTTGTATGTTATATAGAAGGAAATTTTTTTAGCGGATACGTTGTTCTGTTTGGCTGTCAAAGAAATGCGCTTTATTTAAATCAAATGCCAATTTAATTTGGTCTCCAGGTGAGAATATATGTCTTGCATCAACACGTGCTGCAAAATCTTGATTTCCAAGTTTCATATATAAAATAGATTCAGCACCTAACAATTCAGCAACTTCAATTTTTGTTGTGAAAGTAGTAGATTGTGAAGCTTCTAAAAATAGTAGTTCATCATGAATGTCCTCCGGGCGAATACCTAAAACAATTTCCTTATTTACATAGCCTTGTTCACGTAGCATCTTCATTTTTCCTTCAGATACTTTGATTTTTATGGCATTATCTATAACGAAATCGGTTTCAGTCAATTTACCACGGAAGAAGTTCATCGCTGGTGATCCGATAAATCCACCCACGAAAATGTTTTCTGGTGTTTCATATACTTCTTTTGGAGTTCCAATTTGTTGAATCTTTCCATCCTTCATAACGACAAGACGCGAAGCCATAGTCATTGCTTCTGTTTGGTCATGTGTTACATAAATTGTTGTTGTTCCAAGGCGATGATGTAGCTTAGAAATTTCTGAGCGCATTGCAACACGGAGTTTAGCATCTAAGTTTGATAATGGCTCGTCCATTAAGAAAACTTTTGCATCTCGAACGATTGCTCTACCTAACGCAACACGTTGGCGTTGTCCACCTGATAATGCTTTCGGTTTTCTATCTAAATATTGTTCAAGCCCTAAAATTTTTGCTGCATCTTTCACACGACGATCGATCTCATCTTTTGGTATTTTTCGAAGTTTTAATCCAAATGCCATATTATCATATACACTCATATGTGGATAAAGAGCGTAGTTTTGGAAGACCATTGCGATATCTCGATCTTTTGGAGGAACATCATTCATTAGTTTACCATCAATTGAAAACTCGCCTTTTGAAATATCTTCGAGTCCAGCTACCATTCGTAATGTTGTAGATTTTCCGCATCCAGAAGGACCGACAAATACGATAAATTCTTTGTCTTGAATGTGTAAATTAAAATCAGTTACAGCTGTTACGTTATTATCATATATCTTATAAATGTTTTCTAATTTAAGTTCTGCCATGGTATTTCCCCCTAGAAATAATTATGCAAACGTTTTCTTTGAGTTCATTATAAACGAATAGATTCAAAAAATAAATAAAAAAATAAAACGTTCTCATATATTGGAGAGTTATTAGTGATTTTCGCATGTTTTCTTAGAAAAAGAACAATAAAAATTGTAAGCGCTATTTTAAATTGAGATAGAATCTGTTATCATTCATTAATGAAAACGTTTGCGCCTTAAAAAAGAGAAAAATGAATTATGAATGAAATGGGGTAGCATAATGGAAAAACAATGGTGGAAAGAAAGCGTAGTATATCAAATTTATCCTCGTAGCTTTATGGATAGTAACAGTGATGGTATAGGAGATCTTCAAGGGATTATTTCAAAGCTAGATTACTTAAAAGAGTTAGGGATTGATGTGATTTGGTTATCACCTGTCTATGAATCTCCAAATGATGATAATGGTTACGACATAAGTGATTATTGTAAAATTATGAACGAGTTCGGAACAATGGAAGATTGGGATGAACTATTACATGAAATGCATGAACGTAATATGAAATTGATGATGGATTTAGTTGTTAATCATACATCTGATGAACATAATTGGTTTATTGAATCACGTAAATCAAAAGATAATAAATATAGGGATTACTATATATGGCGTCCTGGAAAAGAAGGGAAAGAACCGAACAACTGGGGAGCTGCTTTTAGTGGATCTGCATGGAAGTATGATGAAATGACGGATGAATATTATTTACATCTGTTTTCTAAAAAACAACCAGATTTAAACTGGGATAATGAAAAGGTAAGACAAGATGTTTATGAGATGATGAAGTTTTGGTTAGAAAAAGGAATTGATGGATTCCGCATGGATGTTATCAATTTTATTTCTAAAGAAGAAGGCTTACCAACTGTTGAAACAGATGAAGATGGCTATGTTTCAGGTCATAAACATTTTATGAACGGTCCAAACATTCATAAATATTTGCATGAAATGAATGAGGAAGTATTATCGCATTATGATATTATGACGGTTGGTGAGATGCCAGGTGTAACGACAGAAGAGGCCAAATTGTATACTGGAGAAGAACGAAAAGAGTTGCAAATGGTATTCCAATTTGAACATATGGATTTAGATTCAGGAGAAGGTGGAAAGTGGGATGTAAAACCATGCTCACTTCTTACTTTAAAAGAGAATTTAACAAAGTGGCAAAAAGCATTAGAGCATACCGGATGGAATAGCCTTTATTGGAATAACCATGATCAGCCTCGCGTTGTATCTCGTTTTGGTAACGATGGAATGTATCGCATTGAATCTGCAAAAATGTTAGCGACAGTTCTTCATATGATGAAGGGAACGCCATATATTTATCAAGGTGAAGAAATCGGAATGACGAACGTTCGATTCCAATCAATTGATGAATATCGAGATATTGAAACGTTAAATATGTATAAAGAAAAAGTGATAGACCATGGTGAAGATATAGAAAAAGTAATGGAATCTATTTATATAAAGGGTCGTGATAATGCTAGAACTCCGATGCAGTGGGATGATCAGAATCACGCTGGATTTACAACAGGTGAACCTTGGATTACTGTAAATCCTAACTATAAAGAGATTAATGTGAAACAAGCAATCCAAGATGAAGGTTCAATTTTTTATTACTATAAGAAATTAATTGAGCTACGCAAAAATAATGAAATAGTTGTATATGGATCATATGATTTAATATTAGAGAATAATCCTTCTATTTTTGCTTATGTAAGAACATATGGAGACGAAAAACTACTTGTTATTGCAAACTTTACTGCGGATGAAAGTGTATTTGAAATGCCTGAAGAGATTAGTTATAGTGAATCAGAATTATTTATACACAATTACGATGTAGAAATCGGATCGATAGATAACATTACATTACGTCCGTATGAAGCGATGGTATTCAAATTGAAATAAGAAAAAGCCTTATGCCACTATGGCATAAGGCTTTTTTGATTACCATTTTAATATGGAGAATCCATATGGAGGAAGTGTAACTTGTAATACACTTGCTTCCGCTGAAAATTCTTCATTTGTATAAATGTTAATTATTTTCTTACCAGTAACATGAAGAGGGAGTGAAACTGTAACTTCACTATTAGTAGGGTTTAAAACGAAAAAGATAGTTTCATCCTCATATGTTTTCGTATAAGAAATATAATTATGTTCATCATTTGCTTCGATGAATTGAAAAGTACCATGTCCTCCAAAAGCTTCATGTTGTTTTCGTAATGAAATCAATGTTTGTATATGTGTAAATAATGCATGATCTTGTTCTTTAGTATCCCAAATCATACATTTACGGCAATCGGGGTCCATACCACCATCCATGCCGATTTCATCTCCGTAATAAATGCAAGGAGAGCCGATGAAAGAAAGATGGAATACATAGAGCAATTTTAACTTATTTTTATCTCCATTGCATGTTGTTAAAATTCTTGGAGTATCATGGCTATCTAATAAATGAAAGGCTGCTTCATTTACATTCATAGAGTAGGAATGTAGAGATTCTGTAATTTGCTTCATAAATTCACTTGCTTTAATGGAATCGTTAGCAAAGTAAGAAAGTAGAGCGTTTGTAACAGGGTAGCTCATGACAGCATCAAATTGATCGCCTTGTAGCCACGGAAGGGCATCGTGCCAAATTTCTCCCAAAATATATACTTCAGGATTTAATGTCTTTATTTCAGTTCGGAATTCTCTCCAAAAGTTGTGATCGACTTCATTTGCGACATCAAGGCGCCAGCCATCTATATTGAATTCTCGTACCCAATAACGTCCTACTTCAAGTAAGTATTCTTTTACATCTGGATGAGCTGTATTTAATTTAGGCATATACGGTGTAAAGGCGAAAGTATCATAATTTGGAAGTGGCTCGGTTATAATTGGAAATTCATGAATGTGGAACCACTCTTTATATGCAGACTTCTCACCGTTCTCTAGAACGTCTTGAAATTTCTCGAAAAAGTATCCACTATGATTAAACACAGCATCGAGCATTACTTTTATACCGTGCTTATGACATTCTTCAACGAGCTCTTTGAAAGTTTCTTTCGTCCCAAATTGTGGATCAATTTCCATATAGTCAATTGTGTCATATTTATGGTTTGAATGAGCTTTGAAAATAGGTGTGAAATATATTCCGGAAATGCCAAGCTTAACAAGGTAATCAAGGTTTTGAATAACACCAGCAAAATCCCCGCCGAAAAAATTAGTTGGAGTTGGATTCGTACTTCCCCAAGGAAGGGTGTTTTCTGGATTCAGCGTACTATCGCCATTAGCGAATCGTTCAGGGAAAATCTGATACCAAATGGTGTTTTTAATCCAGGATGGTGCTTTGAATACATCATCTGCATGAATAAATGGAAAACAGAAAAAATTACCAACATCATCATTTGGAATGTTAGAAAAGAATCCTCGCTCTGTATAAATAAGAGTATCTGTTTCAGATTTTAATTCAAATCCATAACGTAAGCGCTTAAATTTTGGTTCGATTGAAATGGACCAATAATCAAATAATGCAGTAGAACCCGTTTTTTTCATTGGTGTACTTAATGAAATCCATTTCCCGTCTTTCCATTCGTAAGGATCACCGTAAATAAGAGTGGCACTTTGAACATCATCTCTCTTAGTACGTACCCGGATGTGAATTGTTTGTTCATTGTAAGCGTATGCATAATTATCTTTCGGCCTATGATAAATGGCTTCTTTAAACATATGGAAAATCCCCCTTCAATATCTCTATACATAGTATTCCCTTAAGTGTAATAATAAAGCCTGTATTGCAAACGATTGCCTTTCTTATAGCTTTAATATTGCTTATAAGAGTAGTATTCATTTCATATAAAGTCAATGTATAAAGAGTATAATGACATAATTTTTAAATTAATATTTGCAAAATGAATAAAAGAATGTATAATGATAGACAAATAGCGCAAACGTTTTCATAGATTTGAGATATTGTTTGCGCTTCAATTAAACTATTAAATGCAAACGTTTTCAGTTACTAAGGTACATAGACAATTTAGGGAGGTTTTTGGGATGAAGAAAGCATTATCATTATTAACGGTTTCCGCATTATCTATTGGTATGTTATCTGCATGTGGACCGAAAGATTCAGGGAAAAAAGAGGAAAGTAAAGCGAAAAAAGACTATGATCTTCTTGTTTGGGAAGATGATAAAAAAGGTGTTGGTTTAGAACCAGCAGTGAAAAGCTTTGAGGAAAAATATAAAGTAAAAGTAAAAGTTGTTGAAATGCAAATGACAGATCAAGTGAAAAAGTTACGCCTTGATGGGCCAGCGGGGACTGGACCAGATGTTGTAACATTGCCACACGATCAAATCGGAAATGCAGTAACAGAAGGTCTACTTTCTGAAGTGAAAGCGGATGATGCTGTAAAGAGTAAATTTACTAATTCATCAATAGAAGCACAGACATATAACGGAAAATTATATGGTTTACCAAAAGCAATTGAGACACCAGTCTTTATTTACAATAAAAAACTAATGCCAAAAGCGCCAGAAACGATGGACGAGCTATTTAACTTCTCAAAAGAATTTACGAAAGATGGCAAGTACGGATTTTTAGCATTAGGAGATAACTTCTACTTTGCTAATGCATTCATGGCAGGTATGGGCGGTTATGTATTTGGTGAAAAAGATGGAAAGCCAAATGCAAGTGATGTTGGATTAAATAATAGCGGAGCAGTACAAGGTGCTGAATATCTTCAAAAATGGTACAAAGAAAAATTATTCCCGAAAGGTATTATCGGTGAATCAGGTGGGCCTGCTGCTGATGGACTATTCAATGAAGGAAAAGCAGCATCTATTATGAACGGACCATGGGCGTTCCAAGCAATGGAAAAGAACGGAATTGATTATGGCGTTGCTCCAATGCCGAAATTACCAAATGGTCAACCGATGAAAACGTTTGTTGGGGTTAAAGGATGGCATGTAACAAGTTTCTCTAAACAAAATGATTTAGCTACAAAATTCACTGAGTGGGTAACGAATGAAGAAAACGCAAAAATTCGATTTGAGAAAACGAAAGAAATTCCACCAGTAAAATCAGTAATGGAAGATCCAATTATTAAAGATAACGAAGCTGCAAAAGCGGTTGCAACGCAATCTGAAAATGGAATTCCAATGCCAAATATTCCAGAAATGCAAGAAGTTTGGAAACCAGCTGGAGATGCGCTTCAATTAGTTGTTACAGATAAAGAGGCACCAAAAGCGGCGCTTGATAGTGCAGTGAAACAAATTAAAGGTAATATTGAGGCAAATCATAACAAGAAAAAATAAGGTGAAATTCGTGCCTCTAATATGAGAGGCACGAATTCTCTCCCTTCCATGTAGGAAGAAAAAAGGGGGAAGGAACATGCAAACATCTATGGAACCAGCAAATGGGTTAAACCATTCAAAGCATAGGAAAATGGCAACCATGTTATCAATCATTCCAGGCGTGGGCCAAATGTATAATAAACAATTTGTAAAAGGTCTTATTTTTCTAGTATTAACAGGTTCATTTATTGTAGCCTTTGCTGATTTATTGAATATGGGATTATGGGGTATTGTAACGCTCGGCACAGAAGTTCCACGTGACCATTCTGTCT
Organism: Bacillus cereus group sp. BfR-BA-01524; assembly: GCF_022662595.1. NCBI lineage: Bacteria > Bacillati > Bacillota > Bacilli > Caryophanales > Bacillaceae > Bacillus > Bacillus cereus group sp. BfR-BA-01524. The sequence goes on from NZ_JAKUDW010000001.1 coordinate 97,291, forward strand.
TTCTATTAGTAGAAGGAATCTTGGCCCTTATCGTTATCACGTTTGGGCTTGGCATATATGCATTTAACTTATATGATGCATATCAAAATGGAAAGAAACGTGATATCGGAACACCGTTAAATTCTGTAAAAGAGCAATATCGTAATTTGTTAGATCAAGGTTTTCCTTATTTAATGGTTTCACCAGGTTTTCTACTACTTATCTTTGTTGTCGTATTTCCAATCATCTTCGTAATTTTAATTGGATTTACAAACTATGATTTATATCACTCTCCTCCAGCTAAATTAGTAGATTGGGTGGGCTTTAAAAACTTTATTGATATTTTCACTTTACCGATGTGGAGAGAGACATTTGTAAGTGTATTCTCTTGGACTGTCATTTGGACATTCGTTGCAACAACATTACAAGTTGCGCTTGGGATTTTCTTAGCAATTATCGTAAATCAGCCTGGTATTAAAGGAAAGGCGATTATTCGAACAATCTTCATTTTACCGTGGGCGGTTCCAGCATTCGTATCTATTCTTGTTTTCTCTGGTATGTTTAATGAAACATTTGGAGCAATTAACAATCAAGTATTAGCTTTATTCGGAATTGAAAAGATTGCTTGGATGACCGATCCATTTTGGGCGAAAATTGCTTTAATTATGATTCAAACTTGGCTTGGATTCCCGTTCGTCTTTGCTATGACAACAGGTATACTGCAATCGATTCCAGGAGAATTATACGAAGCGGCTACAGTAGATGGAGCGACAGCTTGGCAACAGTTTCGTAAAATTACATTGCCACTTGTGTTATATGCAACAGCACCAATATTAATTACGCAATATACGTTTAACTTTAATAACTTTAGTATCATCTATCTATTTAACGGTGGAGGTCCTGCTGTAGCTGGACAAGACGCAGGTGGAACGGATATTTTAATTTCATGGATTTATAAGTTAACGATGACTTCAGCGCAGTACGGAAAAGCAGCAGCTCTTACAATGATATTATCGTTAATCGTTATTACAGTTGCGTTATGGCAATTTAAGAGAACAAAATCATTCCAAGAAGAGGATATGATGTAAATGAATATTAAAAGACAGAAGATGTTACGTCTCTCATTAAGTTATTTAGTTATTTTCGTAATGTGTGCCATCATTTTCTATCCGTTATTATGGATTATTGGCTCATCGTTTAATCCGGGTGATAGTTTATCTGGATCAAGTATTATTCCACAAAATGCAACGTTAGATCATTATCGTAAGCTATTAGATCTAGAGAATAGTAATTACTTACTATGGTATAAAAACACATTAAAAGTAAGTGTTTTAACGATGATTTTCTCAGTGCTAGCAATTAGCTTTACTGCTTATGCATTTTCGAGATATCGTTTTGTTGGAAGAAAAAATGGTTTATTAACATTTTTAATTCTGCAAATGATTCCAAACTTTGCAGCGTTAATTGCTCTATACGTATTAGCTCAGTTAACAGGATTAATTGATACACATCTTGCATTAATTTTAATTTATGTAGGCGGGGCCATTCCGATGAATACATGGCTTATGAAAGGGTATTTTGATACGATTCCAAAAGAACTGGATGAATCAGCTCGTATGGATGGAGCAGGACATTTCCGTATTTTTTGGCAAATCATTATGCCACTTGCAAAGCCAATCGTAGCGGTTGTAGCGTTATTTACTTTCATTGGTCCATTTACAGATTTCATTTTAGCGAGTATTATTTTGCGAACACCAGAAAATTATACTTTAGCAGTTGGATTATATGAAATGGTTGCGAAGAAATTCGGTAATGAATTTACAACGTTTGCAGCGGGTTCTGTGTTAATTGCGATCCCAATTTCAATTTTATTCCTATCACTACAAAAATACTTTATTTCTGGTTTAACAGCTGGAGGTACAAAAGGATGAAAAATGGGACATTACGTCCCATTTTTCTTTTCATCTCCCTATAAATAACTTTATAGGGAGATGAAAAGAGATTTGACATCACATGTGAAAAGAAGTGAAATAAATAGTATATTATAGTATAGGAAAAAATAGCTATATCCCTTACAATACATGAAGAGGGAGAATAGGATTAGTTTTGCAAGATATAAGAAATGAAAGTTTATGACTTGCAATGAGTGCGAGATAAAATATATGAAAAATGACAGAGAAATGAGAGGAGGGGGATTTTTATGACAGTTACAATTAAAGATGTGGCGAAGCAAGCGAATGTTGCACCATCAACAGTTTCTCGTGTAATTGCTGATAATCCAAGTATAAGTGAAAAGACAAAGCGCCGTGTTAGGAAAGTGATGAGTGAATTAGGGTATCATCCCAATTTAAATGCGAGAAATCTTGCGAACCAAACGACGAAGACACTTGGTCTTGTTATGCCAAGTTCTGCAAGTAAAGCTTTTCAAAATCCATTTTTCCCAGAAGTTATAAGAGGGATTAGTTCATTTGCACATGTAGAAGGATATGCGCTTTATATGTCGACAGGTGAAACGGAAGAGGAAATTTTTAATGGTGTCGTAAAGATGGTACAGGGACGCCAAATTGGTGGCATTATTCTTTTATATTCAAGAGAGAACGATCGGATTATTCAATATTTACATGAACAAAATTTCCCGTTTGTTCTAATAGGAAAACCATATGATCGAAAAAATGAAATTACATATGTAGATAATGACAATTATGCAGCTGCGAGAGAAGTAGCAGAGTATTTAATTTCATTGGGACATAAGCAAATCGCGTTCATTGGTGGTGGGTCAGATTTACTTGTAACGAGAGATCGTTTAGCTGGTATGAGCGATGCTTTAAAACTAGCGGACATTACGTTATCAAAAGAGTATATTCTACATTTTGATTTTTCAAGGGAAAGTGGTCAACAAGCCGTGGAAGAATTAATGGGACTAAAGCAACCGCCAACAGCAATTATGGCAACGGATGATTTAATTGGGCTGGGTGTGTTAAGTGCTCTTTCTAAAAAAGGATTCGTTGTACCGAAGGACGTTTCTATTGTAAGTTTTAATAATGCTTTACTATCAGAAATCGCGAGTCCTCCGCTTTCAACAGTGGATGTGAATATTTATCAACTAGGATATGAAGCAGCAAAAGCTTTAGTTGATAAAGTAGAGAATGCGGAGTCTACTGCGAAATGTATCATTATTCCACATAAATTGCTAAAGCGTCACACTTGTGATCATTATGCAGAAAAAAGCTAAGAGTTTAACTCTTAGCTTTTTGTTTTAGGAAGGCTTCTAATCGATCGCAACCTTCTTTTAATGTTTCGATGCTGTACGCATAGGACAAGCGAAGATAGCCTTCACCATACTCAGAGAATGCTGTTCCTGGAACGACAGCTAGTCCAGCTTCTTTGACAAGATCAAGTGCAAAATCAAATGATGAAGATGTCAAATGACCAACATATGGGAATAAGTAAAATGCACCTGTTGGTTTTTCAACTGTTAAGCCCATTTGAGTGAGTCTATTATATACGTAATCACGGCGTTTTTTATATTGATGGCGCATCATTTTTGGTGCGTCTTTAGCTGCTGTTAATGCTTCAATTGCAGCGTATTGAGCGATGGAAGTAGCACACGTTACATTGTATTGATGAACTTTTAATATGTGTCCTGCTAAATAGCTTGGTGCGAATAAAAGTCCAACACGCCAGCCAGTCATAGAATGTGATTTAGATAAGCCGTTAATGACAATTGTCTTTTCACGCATTTTTGGGAAATGAGCGATAGATGTATGCTTTTGTTCATATACAAGCTCGCTATAAATTTCATCTGAAAGGACGAAAATATTTTTATCTTTTAAAACATCTACAATATCTTTTAATTCTTCTGTGGATAAAGTTACACCAGTTGGGTTAGAAGGATATGGTAGTACGATACATCTTGTTTTTTCTGTAATAGCATTTTTTAGCGCGTCAGCTGTTAAACGGAATCCAGTTTCACGAACATCTACAAAAATGGGCGTTGCACCGCATAATCGAATAATAGGTTCGTAACCTGGATAAATAGGAGCAGGTAAAATTACTTCTGTTCCTGGCTCTAAAATCGTTCGGAATGCAACATCAATCGCTTCACTAGCACCAATTGTAACGATGGTTTCGTTTTCAGGTGAGTAATGTAAATCGTAGTTATCTTTTACGAAGTTACAAGCTGCCTTACGTAATTCTAGTAAACCAGCGTTATGTGTATAGCTTGTATAGTTTTCTGTAATAGCCCGTTTTGCCGCTTCTTTTACGAGAGAAGGTGTAGGGAAATCGGGTTGTCCGATTGTTAAAGAAATCAAATTATCATAGTTTTGAATCATGTTAGAGAATTGACGGATTCCAGAAATTTGGATATCCTTCACTCTAGGGTTAATGAATTGTTCCATTGTATCTCCCTTTCTTCCGTTTGAAAATTAAGTTCATTTTATCATATTTTCTATGATTGCGCTTTGTATATGTAATTTAGAAAGAGAGAGAAAAGAGAAAAAAAGCCGCTATAAGCGACTTTTTAATATCCGTATTCCCAATCTATTTCATCTTCATTCCAGAGTACAGAGGATACCTTGCCAAGATGAACAACTGATTCGTTCACAGCACATGTGCAATCTTCATCTCCTGCTTTATGCTGTAACTCTTCATATACTGATTTTTCAACATTTTCTAGAACAACCAAATTTTCTTCTTTTAAAACAAGCGTAGTACCCGCCATATTTATCTTCCTCCTACTAAAGTAATGATCACTTATTTGTAAACATAGATAGTATGGATTATATGCTGTATTTTGCTATAGTTGTCCGTCTAAAAAAGTATTTTTACATTTTCTTTGTAATCCGTATTCATTGTATACTGCACGAAGGAAATTTGGTACAGGGTTTACAATCATTTCGAAAATCTGTAACAATTATTATGAGTTGTTAACAAAGAATTAACAAATATGTTAAGAAAAATCAAAATTTTAAAACAAATAAACCTATAAAATGATATAATCATATCAAAATACATATAGGGGATGAGAGGTTATGGAGCTTATCCGTGATTTGTTGATTCAAATTGCCATCATAATTTTACCACTATTTTCATATGAAGCGATTCGTTTAAATCGCTATCAAGAAATGCCTCCGAAGCCAAATCGTTACTTTATTATGTTTTTATCTAGCGTTACGCTCGTTCTCTCCATGACATACTCTATTTGTTTTGGTAATGTGTGTGGGTATAACTTTCACCCAATTCCAATTGTCAGTGGTTTTTTATATGGTGGGATTGTTGGTTTAATCCCAGCGGTTATTTTTGTTGCATATGAATGGTTACTAAAGGGAATGAGCTTTCTTCCAGTTTTAGAAGTAATATTTCTATTGATAGTTCCGCTGTTTTTATCAAAGAAATGGTCTCTTTTTTCAAGGGATAAGAAATTAATTTTAGCATTTATGATTTCATCATTTTATGTGCTCGTATCTTTAGTATTAGGCATGATTAATGTTCTTTTGGAAACAGGGTTTACACCGTATATTTCGCAAATATATAGTGGATTTATATTTGCCTCGCTTATCATGGTTATGACAATGGTATTTCAGGTGTATTTAACTGAATATTTAAATGAAAATGCATTGCTACGTACAGAGATGCAAAAATCAGAAAAGCTTAATATTGTAAGTGAGTTAGCAGCAAGTGTGGCACATGAAGTTCGAAATCCACTTACTGTTGTTCGTGGATTTATCCAATTGCTAGAAAGTACGGAAGATGTGAAGAATAAAGATTATATGCGTCTCGTATTAGCTGAATTGGATCGGGCGGAACAAATTATTTCAGATTACTTGAATTTAGCGAGGCCGCAAATTGAGAAAAAAGAACACATTTGTTTATCAGCCCAATTAATAGAAATGACCACTCTCATGTCGTCATTTGCAGCGATGCAAGGTGTATATTTACAAGTTGAAATTTCAGAAAGTCTTTATACGATTGGTGATAAGACAAAATTAAAGCAAGCTATTATGAATGTTGTTAAAAATGGTATTGAAGCAATTCAAGGAAATAAAGGATATTTAAAAGTAACAGCTATTCAAAAAGACGAAACAATCATAATAAGAGTTAAAGATAGTGGTGTTGGTATGACGAAAGAACAGTTAGTAAGGCTGGGGCAACCATATTATTCTTTAAAAGAAAAAGGGACAGGACTAGGGCTTATGGTAACATTTAGTATTTTACAAGCGCATAATGGTACATTGGAATATAAGAGTGAAAGTGGAAAAGGCACTGAAGCAATTATTATATTACCAGCTGTACAAAATAAGGAATAAAAGTTACCGATGGAAGGTAACTTTTTATTTTATATTGTTTATTCATTTGTTTTTTCTTGTTTTGCTCGGCTAAATAAACTTTTAAATGATTGAAAGAAGCTTTGCTCTTTTGAGGCAGCAACCATTCTTTTTGTTTCTTGAATTTCTCGAATAACTTGCATAAGCTGTGCATCACGGTTACTGTCCTTGTTATAAATTTGACTGACAAGTTTATTCATTTTTTCTTCCTGTTTGGATTCTCGTTTATACATATGATTCATTAATAAGTCCATCTTTTCTTTTTGCAATGCATCTGTTTGAGCGGCGTGCTCGACTAACTCTTGAAGCATTTTTTCTTGAGATCCTTCTTTTACATAAACTTGTTGCATCAATTCATCTAGTTTCTCATCCTTTAAACGATTTTGTGTAATTAGAGTAGAATTTTGATGAATAATTGCTTCATTTAATTGAGCTAGCATTTCAAGTTTCAACATGAACTCCTCAAAGTTACGCCCATCTTCTTTTTCTTTCGGTTGTATCTCTTGCTTATCTTGTATAACTGGTACAGGTGGGTCCTCTTTTTCTTTTAAAATAATCGGTATCGTTTCTGAAATATCTTCTTGTAATGTGGCAGCTCTTTCATGTATAGATTTCAATAGTTTTAAATCATCAAGTTTATAAATACGAGCATCAGCTGTTTTAGAAATCATATAACCATGTTCCTCTAACAGTTGACTATATTTGCGGACTATATGTTTTGGGATGCCTGTTTTATTCGTGACATCTTTCGTTTTATAGGTAGCTTCCATGATATTTCCTCCCCAAAAAGTATCGTATATATCATTTCAATCTTTTATGAGGACTTCCTTTGAAAAAGAATGTCGGAAGGCTATTAGTTTTCTACAGCATTAGTGAAAAAATGAAAATTTTTGGCGGAATGGCAAGGAATAACTAAAATAATGTCTGAAAACATATACAGGAGAAGTTTGTTATAATAACGGAGGAAAAGAAACTGGTAGAAACATGGAGGTATACATGAAGCAATTAAAAGGTATTATCATTTCAATTATCGCAATCCTGTCTATTTTAGTAGCAGTCTATGAAGTACTTGTGCCAGAGGAAACAAGTGTAAAGAAAACGAATACGTATGATCAAGTGTTAGAATTTCCGAAAGAACGTTATCCAGAGACAGGAAAACATATTACGGATGCTATAAAAGAAGGGCATTCAGAAGTTTGTACAATCGATCGTGGTGGTGCTGCAGATAGAAGGAAATTGTCGTTAGCACCATATCCATCAAAAAAAGGGTATGATCGTGATGAATGGCCAATGGCAATGTGCAAGGAAGGCGGAAAAGGAGCACATATTGAATATATAAGTCCGGCGGATAACCGCGGAGCAGGCTCTTGGGTAGGGAATAAGTTAGATAAATATCCAGATGGTACGCGTGTGAAGTTTGAAGTGAAGTAGTATTTGTACATTTCATAATGAAGGAGAAGGGGAACTATGGAGTTAACAATTTCTTATTCGCAATTAATGTTGATGAACTATGACGGTGAGCAGCCTTATGTAGACTGGACGGATGAAGATTTTGAAAGAGGTTATGCTGAGGCAGAGGGAACTGTTATTTTTGAAGCACTTTCTGATTATACTTGTGAAGTGAAAGTGACCCCAGGGAAACATATTGAAAAAGAAGAAGTGGTTAGAACGATTACGGTTCCTTTTACGGTTGAAAATGAAAGTATCGTTATAACGAGTATTCTTTCAAACAAATTTCAAATACCTATTCCAAATGGTGATTATACAGTTGTCTTACAAGCAATTCCTCTTGAAGAGCCAACGGATGATGAATTATATAAAATACAATACGAATTCTTCTTTGAAAGTAAAGAATAAAAAATGGGTTATCCTGAGAAAAGGATAACCCATTTTTGTTATGCGTTTGTTTTTAAAAGGGAACGAGCATCTTTCGCTGCTTGCACCATATGTTCTAAAGCTGGAATAACTTCTTCTGTTCTTCTCGTTTTTAAACCACAATCAGGATTAATCCAGAAATATTTAGGATCGCATACTTCTAAAGATTGTTCTACGATTTTATACATTTCATCTTTACTCGGTACACGTGGGCTATGAATATCATATACACCTAGACCGATGCCTTTTTCATATGTTGTATGTTTTAACGTATCAATAAATTCTCCGTGACTTCTTGATGTTTCGATAGAAATTACATCTGCATCTAATGCGCGAATCGCGTCAACAATATCTTCGAAGTTACTGTAACACATATGAGTATGAATTTGTGTTTCATTTGCTACAGAAGAAGTTGCTAAAAGGAAGGATTGTACTGCCCATGTAATATAAGCATCCCAATCTTTTTCTTTTAGTGGCATTCCTTCACGAAGTGCTGGCTCATCGACTTGGATTACTCTAATTCCGGAAGATTCAAGTAGTTCAATTTCGTGACGAAGAGCTAGTGCAATTTGATACGAAACTTCTTTTCTTGGAATGTCATTTCGAACGAAGGACCAATTTAAAATCGTAACAGGTCCAGTTAACATTCCTTTTACAACTTTCTCCGTTAAGCTTTGTGCATAAACAGTTTCCTTAATAGTCATTCCGTTAATAAAGGCTACATCACCATAAATAACAGGTGGTTTTACGCAGCGGGAACCGTATGATTGTACCCAACCGTTTTTAGTGAATGAGAAACCAGCAAGGCGCTCACCAAAATATTCGACCATGTCAGTTCTTTCAAATTCACCATGTACAAGGACGTCAAGACCAATTTCTTCTTGGTGACGAATCCATTTTTCTGTCTCTTTTTCAATAAATTGTTCATATTGTTCATTTGAAATAACACCGTTACGCCACTCTTTTCGCGTTTGACGAACTTCAGTTGTTTGTGGGAAGCTACCAATAGTCGTTGTTGGTAATAGCGGTAACTCCAGGGCAACTTGTTGTAATTCGTATCGTTTTTCAAATGGAAGAGGACGTGAAAAATCTTCTTCTTTTAGTGCTGTTCGTGCTGCTTTGACATCTTCTCGGTTACGTGCAGCAGATGAACGAATTGTATGATGTACGTTTCGATATGTTTCCAGCTCATTACTAATGCTTTCTGTACCTTGAGTGAGAGCGGAATGAATAAGAACTAACTCTTCTAATTTTTGATTTGCAAATGCTAACGCATCAAATAGCTCAGTCGATAAGTGAGTTTCTTCTGTTTTATCGATCGGTGTATGCAATAAGCTACAAGAAGGCTGAACGATGAAATCTTTCGTTTGAACTTGTTTTTGTAACGTTGTAAATAACTCAAGAACTTCATCAAGGTCAGCTCTCCAAATGTTACGGCCGTCTATACAACCGACAGCTAAAGTTTTATCAGCTGGGAATCCATATTTTGAAATAGCATTTAAATTACCTTCTTTACCATGAATGAAATCTAATCCAATACCGGATACCGGGAATGTAATAATTTCTTCATAGTTTTCTTCTACGCTATCAAAATATGTTTGTAAAAGAAGAGTCGCATTTGGAACTTCTTTACGAATAGCTTCATAAATTTCTTTTGCTTGTTGAACTTCTTCTTTAGTTAAAGAAGCGAAAATCGGTTCATCAACTTGAATGGCTTGTGCACCAGCTGCATGTAGTTCTGAAAGCAGTTGTACGTAAGGTGCAACTAACTGTTTTAAAATGGTAGGAAATTGTTCTTGTGTATAGCCTTTAGCTAATTTTAAGAAAGTATATGGACCTAAAATAACAGGCTTTCCATCTACTCCTAATTCTTGTTTTGCCTCTTCGTATAAGCGAAGTGGACGATTATCTTTTAAAGAGATTTGTAATCCCTCTTCATATTCAGGAACGATATAGTGATAATTTGTGTTAAACCATTTTGTCATTTCGGAAGCTACATGATCTTTAGAGCCACGCGCCATTGCAAAATATACATCAAGGTAAGATGTAAACTCAGAAAAACGTGATGGGATAAATCCTAGCATATAGGCAGTATCCAAAACGTGATCATAATATGTAAAGTCGCCAATTGGAATGAGTTCAATCCCTTTTTCTTGCTGTACTTTTACGTGTTGAAGGCGAATTTCTTTCATTGTTGTTAAAAATTGTTCTTCATCAATTTTATTGGACCAAAAAGCTTCCAATGTTTTTTTCCACTCTCGTTGTAGTCCGATACGTGGATAACCTAAGTTACTTGTTTGAATTGCCATTTTAAATTCCTCCCTAATTGAAAGTAAGCATTTCCGTTTACTAGGAAATACCTATAACAAAAAGTGCAAAGACATAGAAAATAAGCCTTCCTTTTTGTTTTAACACCTCATCATCATCCGTGAATCTATCAGTGTTGTTAAAACAGGCAGGTCTCCTGACTTATGCTTCATATAATTTCTTTCACCTTCCCGTTTTCACAGTGGCACCAAAAAGAAATCTCAGCATTTACAGTGGCGGGACCGTGTTGGAGTTTCACCAAGCTTCCCTTTTAAACACGAAACGAAATGTTCGTGTACCTATTTTCCTTTTGAAAGGAATTTAACAAGCGATATGATATTGAAACAAATTCTAACACAATTTTTGGAATTTTGTCTACTGTTTTAAAATAAGAAAATTCCAAAGTTTTTATTTCTTATTATTCTGACTTTTTAGCTCTGAAGTAACTAATAATATTACAGTATAAAAAGAGAAATTGAGCTATGAAAGAAGTAGGGATGCCTTCTTTCATAGCTCAATTTTCATCTATAGCAACTTCTGAAAGTCGGCCTGCTATAGCATCTTTAAGGAGGGTGTTTAGCCATTGTAATTCAACTGTAATATGCTCAATTACACTTTGTAAAATATATAGTTGTGCACGTGAAACCTTTCCTTTATTACAATCATATATCGTTTGCATAGTATGTAAATATTGAAGAGTATCGTTTTTCTTTTTTTCTAAAATAGGAACTAATTCGTGATCATTGCTAAAGTGAGCGAAAGATAAGGCTGAATAAATAGGTTTATATATTTGGTTTTTTGCTTCGAATTGTTTTAATAGTAAAGTGTGGAATAGTTTTTTGCCTTCTTCTGTTATATGAAAAATCGTTTTGTCAGGTCGATTTGTGTCTCTAATTACATTTGTAATATGAATTGCACCTTGCTTTTCTAATTGCTCGAAGGCGTAATAAAGTGATCCTTTAGCATATTTAATATAACAATCCATTTGTCGTTCTTTCATAATATGCTGCACTTCATATGGATGTTTATCTCCTTCGAGTAGCAAGCCGAGAATGACTAATTTCATGCTCATGCTGTCTCAACTCCTGTATATAAAAACTTTATACATATTATAAACGGCATATCCTTTTTCATAAAGGGATATGCCGCTTCTTTTTTATATTAACTGACTTGCTTTTGTTTTTCTTTCTTTTTAGGGCCTGTAAAGAGGCGTTCATTTCCCATAAGTAAAATACAAATAACACTTAGTACAGCCGGGATGAGTGCCCAGAAGAATGTGTTCGCAATAGATGTAGCGAGAGCTTCTTTAATACCAGCTAATATTTCATCAGGAATTTTTGCGGTAGCGTCTGGTGATAATAAGAAGCTTGTGTCTCCACCTTTTGGAGCTAATTTTGCTAGTTCAGGGGGGAACACAGAGTTTAGTTTATCTGTAAAAACATGATTTTGAATTGTACCGAAAATCGTTACACCAAGAGTCATACCGAGTGATCGGAAGAATGAGTTTGTTGATGTCGCCGAACCGCGGTCTCGCATTTCTAACTTGTGAATAGAAGACATACTTAATACTGAGAATGAGAAGCCAACACCAAGCCCAGCGAGAATCATAAATAGTGTTACGAGTAAACGAGGTGTGTCCATTGTTAAAGTACTTAATGAATAAATACCAAGAACGAAGAAGACACCAGATACCATCATAATGTTACGATAGCTTGTTCGAGAAGCTAATTGTCCTCCTGTTTGACTTCCAATTACAGAACCAACCATCATTGGTGTTAAAATTAATCCAGCATTAGAGGCCGAACCTCCAAGAACGCCTTGAATGAAGATTGGAATATAAACTGTACAGATAATAAAAGCAGCACCATAGAAAAAGGCAACTCCTTGACTAGCTGCGAATAAAGGTTTTTTAAATAGATGGAACGAAATAATAGGCTCGGTTGCTTTTCGTTCTACAAAGAAGAAAATAATAAGTGTAATAACTACTGTTGTAAATAAGCCAATAATTACAGTGGAATTCCAGGCATATTCCTTACCACCAAGTTCTAATGCGAACATTAAGCAAACGATACTTATGACAAGTGTAATAGCACCAGCCCAATCAATTTTTTGTTTTCTAAATTCTAGAGACTCACTGTAGTATTTAGTAATGAAGAAAAAGGAGATAAGTCCTAATGGAATATTGATATAGAAGACCCAATGCCAACTTATATAGTCTGTAATATAAGCACCTAATAAAGGACCGAATACACTAGATGTCCCGAAAACAGCACCGAATAGCCCTGTCATCTTTCCGCGTTTTTCTGGTGGGAAGATATCATACATAATTGTAAAGGCGATAGGCATAAGGGCACCACCACCGATACCTTGAATAGCTCTATAAATACTTAATTGCTCAATACTTGAAGCTGTTCCGCAAAGCGCAGAACCGAATAAGAAAAGAATGAGGCCCCCAATATAAAAACGTTTCCGCCCGTACATATCAGAAAGTTTCCCGAAGATAGGCATCCCTGCCATTGTTGCTACCATATAAGCTGATGTGACCCAAACAAACTTATCAAAGCCTCCTAGGTCTCCAACGATTGTTGCCATTGCGGTTGCAACGATTGTATTATCCATTGCCGCCATTAATATACCAAGCAGTAAACCAGCAACAACAAATTTTGTCTTGTTGGCGTCTTTTTTTAATGGTTGAGTTTCCAAATATAACCCTCCTTTAGAAATAAGTAAACTATATTAAGTTTTGAGTGCAGTGGATAAAAAATTTAAATGTATAGTTGATTTTAATTTCTTTTCCATAAGTACACTAATATGCCATAAAGAATATTATAGTCAAATTTGACTATAAGGCAAACTTTTTCTTCCGTCAAAATATTCTTTCGTATGAGTAGAGAAAGAGTGAGACATACTGAATATTGCCATAAACTTAATGAAGGAAATTGTAAAAAAATTTCATTAAGAACACCTTCTGTTAATAGATGAAAAATGGTTTTTTCTTCATATTGTCGAATAAGATAAAAGGAAGAGAAATATTAAACATTGCTTGTAGCAAGCTTTAGTAATTTTGGGAATTCATTGTGTGTATGGTACATCTGAAATGAGGTGAATATATATTATGAAAATATGGGGGCGAATTTCGAATACAGGAAAGTATTCAATACCGCTACAACCAGTATTGTGGATTGACGGATCGAAAAAGGAAAATGAATTTCCTCAAGTAGCCGTTACATTACAAATCGGTAGTATGTATACAGAACAATTTTCGTATGAATTGACCTACGATGTAAACGACATACTTATTATGCGAATTGAAGTGGAAAATAAAGGGGTAGAAATGATTTCGAGAGTTGTTGTAAGTCATATGATTCGAGATTACTTTGCTTATATTCCTAATTCTTTAAAAGTTGATAAGGGGATAAGTGAGTTTTTATTCCAGCTTGTAAGGTGGCGAATTGATGATTTGTTACCGAATGAAAAGGTGGAACTACGTTGTAAAATAAAAGCTAATAAAGATAAAGCTCTTAAACAAGCATTCTTTCAGGCTACATATACATTTCAAGATAAAGAGATATCATATGGTCCACTGCAAACAAATGAAGTTGTTGTGCGTCAATGATAAAAAGGAACCTATACAAAAGGTTCCTTTTTTTAGTGAAGGTTGTGTTTTTTGAGTATTTTCTTTTGTTCGATTCCTTTTTTTCCTACATAGTTATTTTTGTAGCCAAAGTATAGAATAAATAAAAATGAAACAACATTAACAATAGCGTCGATTTGATCGTTTGTAATAAAGTGTATGCCGAAAGAGGTAAATAATAATTTTAATGATAATAGAAAACCAGCTAGTAAACGCATAGAATCTGATAGATTCTCTTTTTGTAGCATATAGATTACTCCTTTCTATAAAAGTTATATATTATATATATGAAATAGAGTAGAAAAGGTATACAAGCTTAAACAGAAATGTACATTGGATATGTACATTTTTTATTTTGTAGAAAAACATTATTGATATAGAAACATATATTGGTATAAAAGGGGGGAGAAGTATGAAACATAAAGGGAAAATTAGTGGGTTATTACTTGGGAATACAGTGGCAGTTACAGAATGGATTGCACTTCAGGATGTAATTGCAAAACTGGATTCACGATCATTTTATACCGTCTTTATTATTTATATATTGCAAATGATACTAAGTTATTATTTTGGACATTGGTACGATAAAAGAGCGAGCAAGCGTATGAATGTGGAAGTAGGAGGAATGGCAAGCAACGATTTTGTTGTTGATTTTTTTGGGAAAGTAGCCGCTTTATCTGAAAGAGATTCCCGTAATATTACAGTGTACATTCTTTCTGTAAAAGAATGGGAAGGATTAAAAGACACGTTGCAAGAAAAAAAATTGGGAGTGTTAGTAAAAAAATTGGAGAGTACCATTGTAAAGACAATCCGGAAGGGAGATGTTGTTACAAAGTGGGATGAAAATAAGTATGTTATTGTAGCAATTGATAATGGTCATGAAACATCAACAATAACAAACAGATTAATGAAAAATATTGAAAGTGAAATAGAAGGTGATTTACTCAGTGTCACTCTTCTATTTGGAGCAGCTAGCTATCCAGTAGAAGGAAAAACATTTGAAGAACTGTTGAGAAAGTCGCAAAATCAATTGTACCAGTATAGAAATTTACAAGAAAATGAGTAAAACTTTGATTTGAAGATATATGATAGGAAGAAGTTTTATTTGTAACATTTTTTTGACTTTTATTACAAAAAAACGCTGCGTTTGTAATAAAAGTCTTTAAAAATATATGAAATAAGCATATAATTATGATGGTAGTGCCAATGCAATTTGCACAATGTGTTTTATTTTAAAAGTGTAGAGGAAAGCAAGCTCTACACTTTTCCTTTTTAGGAAATGAAAAGAATATTTGTAAGTTGTTGCGAGATATCGATTGTACTGTGTAAAATGAACAAAGAGATTATTTGATAGAAAGCTGGAAAGGGAATGATAGACGTGAGAGCGGGACGATCACCTTTTATCAGGTGAACTATTATAGTCTTATTAAGACTGAGGTGAAATTCTGTGGCCATTAAGGGAATACATAGTGTGAACAGGTTTTAAAAAACACGAAGTACTATACTTAAAAATGGATATGGAACTGCTAAATACTTCAAAAAGAATAATGTAATATTAAGTAATAATTTGTACAAACAATATTAATGATCTTCGTAAAAAAGATGCGAGTGTATAGAACAATTACATATTTTATAACTTTTTTATATTACACGATGGTCGTTTATAAGTAGGAGGAAGAGATGTTGAAATATAGTAAATTAGCAATTATAACTGCATTATCAATGACTTTATTAGCCGGTTGTTTTGGACCGAAACCGGAAGAAGAATTATATGTAGCGTTTGAAAATGCTGCTAAACAAGAAAAAACAATGTTTGAAGATGCAAAAAAACTTGAGGATTTAGAGAAAGAAGGACAAGAATTATATAACCAGATTGTGCAAGAGGGAAAAGATAATAATCAAACTGTTAAAGAAAAACTGAATCAAGCAGCAAAGAATACAACTGAACGAGAAAAAGTACTTACAAAAGAAAAAGAGGCTTTAAATAAAGCGCAAGAAGAAGTGAAGTCAGCTGATAAGCATGTGAAAAAAATTGAAGATAATAAGTTGAAAAATCAAGCTGATAAAGTGAAAAGCACTTATGAGAAACGACACGATTCATTTAATAAAATGTATGACAGCTATAATAAATCTTTAAAACAAGAAAAAGAGTTATATACAATGTTACAAGATAAAGGTACTAAATTAAAAGATATTAGTGAAAAAGTAAAAGTAGTAAATCAATCTTATAAGGATATTGAGTCAGAAAAAGATAAATTTAATGAATTCACAAAGTCTTATAATACAGAAAAAGTAGCTTTTTATAAACAAGCAAATATTAAAATTAAAGAAGAGAAAAAATAAAACAGTTTGGCCTACACTTGGCCAAACTGTTTTATTTTTTTGTATAAGTACGACTATACCATGGAACAGGTTCACTTAATTTTTTTTCTTGTTTCAATGCTTCAGGACCAATATAATCTTGAAGTGTTTTTTTTGCTACTGTTAAAGATAAGGTTGTTTTCGGATTTCGATAGGAGGATTCAAGATGACCAAGATGCGGTAGAATTCGAAAATCTTCTTTTGTAGGAGGGATGTGGAAAAAATAATCGCCTAAACGTATAAGGACATCAGATTGTTGTTGGCTAAAACGTGGGTTTCTAGAAAAATGTAATCCTTCTTTAATTGCTTTTTTTTCAGCAATCAAACGTTCTAAAGCTGTCTTTTTTAACCAGTATAAATATTTAGGGTTAGTAGCTGCTTTAGCATGACGATTCACAACGAAAATAGATTGAGCTAGTCGATTAATAGAATGTTGGTTTTGTAATTGAGATTGTGGTTGTGAAGGTTTCATATTGAATCTCCTTTCAATTTTTCATTATTATACCATAAATAAAAGAGGTTTTTATTATATGCAAAAAGTGATTGTATATATTTTCAATATTAAAGCAATATTGTTACAAAAAACAACTATTTTGTATAATAGTAATAGAATATGTTTTTGAAATTTGATAATGAAAGAGTGAGAAGTTTGAAAGAAATATTAAAACAACAGTATGCCATTATAGATATTGGATCTAATACAATGCGTTTAGTTATTTATGAAAAGCAAAATGGAGGTTTTTATAAAGAGATTGAAAATACGAAAGTGGTTGCTAGGTTAAGGAATTACTTAATTGATGGTGTGTTGAATGAAGAGGGAATAAAAGTATTATTACAGACATTAGTGCAATTTCAAGAAAGTACAAGGTTCCATCAGTTGCATCATGTACTTTGTGTTGCAACAGCAACAATTAGACAGTCTGAGAATCAAGAGGAAATTAAAAAGCTTGTTGAAGGACAAACGGACTTTACTCTTAGAGTATTATCAGAATATGAGGAAGCGCGTTACGGATACTTGGCGGTTATGAATTCTACATCGTTTTCAGAAGGAATAACGGTAGATATTGGTGGGGGAAGTACGGAAGTTACATACTTTAGAAATAGAGAGATTTTAGAGTACCATAGTTTTCCTTTTGGGGCACTTTCTTTAAAGCGACAATTTATTAAAGGCGATATTCCTACTACAGATGAGTTAGAGGGAATGCAACAGTATTTAGAGTTTCAATTTCGAACGTTACCATGGTTAATCAATAAGAAATTGCCTCTTATTGCAATTGGTGGTAGTGCGAGGAACTTAGTAAAAATCCATCAAAATTTAATATGTTATCCTATAGCAGGATTACATTTATACAAGATGACAGAAGAGGATATTGAAAATGTAAAAGATGAATTGGAAAAATTGTCGTTCATAGAACTTCAGAAATTGGAAGGCTTGGCAAAAGATCGAGCGGATACGATTATTCCAGCGGTTGAAGTATTTCATACACTTGTTAATGTTATAGAGGCACCGGCATTTGTATTAAGTAGAAAAGGGTTAAGAGAAGGTGTTTTCTATGAAGAGTTGACAAAAGATTTGGGGATTTCATATTATCCGAACGTAGTTGAAGAAAGTTTGCATTTACTATCACACGAATATGAAATGGATATGGAATTTGTTATTCAACTTATTAAACATGGAAGACTAATTTGCAAACAACTTGAGGAAATAGGGCTTATTTCTATGTCAGTAAAAGACTGGGAAGTGTTCCATCAAGCAGCGAAAGTATTTAATATAGGCAAATATATAGACGAAGAAGCGAGCCGTTTACATACGTTTTATTTATTAGCGAATAAGACAATTGATGGCATGATGCATAAAGATCGAGTAAGGCTAGCACTTATTGCATCGTATAAATCAAAAATGTTATTTAAACAACATTTATCTCCATTTGAAGGTTGGTTTGATAAAAGCGAACAAAAAAAAATCCGCCTATTAGGAGCTGTTTTACAATTTTCAGCTACTTTAAATGTAAGGCAACGATCGCTTGTTGATACGATATCTATAACAGAAAATGAAGAAGGATTAACGTTTAAAGCTTTATGTGAACAATCGGCATTAGCGGAAAAAGTGCAAGCTGAAAAACAAAAAAAACAGTTAGAAAGAGTACTAAAAACGAATATTAACTTGTCATTTGAACTAAAACATTAGGTTGTACGGATGTCTTTACAAAAAAATTACATTTTATAATATTGTAATTTGCTAAAATAAAAGTAACTAAATTATAGTAAAAAAGTTTCAAGGGGAAGTGTGAAGAGAATGGAATTATTGAAGGGGAATGCAGTAAATTTAAATGATACAGCTTATTACAATAATCGAGAGCTAAGTTGGTTAGCATTTAATGAACGTGTCTTACAAGAAGCGCAAGATGCAAATAATCCACTGTTGGAAAGATTGAAATTCATTAGTATTTTTAGTTCGAATTTAGATGAGTTTTTTATGGTACGCGTAGCGGGATTAAAGGATCAAGTGAGTGCTGGATTTAACCAACCAGAAAATAAAGCTGGCTTCACACCAAAAAAGCAATTAAATAAAATTGCGATAAAAGCCCATGCACTAATGACAGTACAATATGATACATTTAAAAATTATGTATTGCCAGCGCTTGAATTAGAGGGGATTGAACGTTTAACATTCAATGATTTGACGAAAGAGCAGCGAGAATTTATAGAAGAGTATTTTGATGAGCAAATTTTTCCTGTGTTAACTCCTGTAGCTATTGATGCATATCGTCCATTTCCAATGTTATTAAACAAAAGTTTGAATTTAGCTACTCTTTTATATGATGAGAAGCAAGCGGAAGAAGAAAACAGGACGAAGTTAGGAATTGTACAAGTTCCTTCATTACTTGAGCGCTTCATAATTTTACCGAGCGAAGGGCAAAAGCATAAATTTATTTTATTAGAAGACGTAATTAGTAGCTTTACTCATAAATTATTTACGGGATATACAGTATCATCTGTTACTCGTTTCCGTATTACACGCAATGCCGATTTAACGATTCATGAAGAAGGTGCGAGAGATTTATTAAAGGTAATTGAAAAAGAATTAAAAAAGCGTAAGTGGGGGGCTGCTGTACGTTTAGAAGTTGGGAAAGAACACATTGATGAAAGAGTATTAGCGTTATTATATGAGGTTCTGGAAGTAAAAGATGAAGATGTATATATAATGGATGGTCCATTAGATTTAACATGCTTGTTTTCTTTATATAAAAAACTAGCTCCTTTATATGAACATCTTGTATATCCGGCTCTTATTCCGCAACCGCCTCAAGACTTAGGTGATGAAGAAGATGTATTTGAAAAAGCAATTGAGCATGATATTTTATTACATCATCCTTTTGAATCATTTCAGCCGGTAGTTGATTTTGTCCGTGATGCGGCAGACGATCCGAATGTACTTGCGATTAAACAAACGTTATATCGAGTAAGTGGTGATTCACCGATTATTCAGGCGTTAAAGATAGCGGCTGAAAAAGGAAAACAAGTGACGGTATTAGTTGAATTAAAGGCAAGATTTGATGAAGAAAACAATGTTCATTGGGCTAAAGAATTGGAACAGGCAGGCTGTCATGTTATTTACGGTGTAAGTCACTTGAAAACACATAGTAAAATTACGTTAGTTGTAAGAAGAAAAAACGGAAAAATTGAAAGGTTCGTACATCTCGGAACTGGAAACTATAATGATGCAACAGCGAAGTTATATACTGATTTTGGATATATTACATCAAGAAAAGACTTTGGGGTCGATGCAACCAATTTCTTTAATTATTTAAGTGGTTATACAACAAAGCCACATTTTCATCATTTATCGGTTGCTCCATTTGATATAAGAGAGCAATTTATGGATTTAATAGATGAAGAAATCCGTTATCATAGGCAATATGGAAATGGATACATTATCGCTAAGATGAATTCATTAACAGATAAACCATTAATTAAAAAAATGTACGAAGCATCACAAGCTGGAGTAAAGGTAGAGCTCATTGTTCGAGGAACATGTTGTCTAAGACCTGGTATTCCAAATGTAAGTGAAAATATTCGTGTAGTTAGTGTTGTTGGAAGATATTTAGAACATAGCCGTATTTATTATTTCCATCATAATGGCGAGGAGAAAATATATTTATCTTCAGCTGATTGGATGACGCGAAATATGGAGAAGCGAGTGGAAATATCTTTCCCGATATTAGATATTGAAATGAAGGCACGAATTAAGGCGATTTTACAGCTTACATTAGCTGATAATGTGAAAACACGTGAACAAAATAAAGATGGTGATTACTATTATGTTATTAATGGTAGTACAGAAGAAATTGATAGCCAAGTGAAGTTGTTTAAGATGGCGTATCAAAATACAGACGCTGAATAATGAAAAATGGAAAATGAAAAAAGTAAAAACCTCTTATGTCCATAAGAGGTTTTTACTTTTTTCTACTCATATGCTCCCAAAATGGAAGGATGAGTAGAAACAATAGTTTTATTATAAGCGTGTAATGAGGTGGCTCGTTGAGAGAATAATATTTGAAAGAATAGTTATTTTAACTTAGTAATAGTATGGTTGTTGACATGGTCCACCGTAACAAGGATAAGGTGCTGGCGGCGGGAAAGGTGGTGGATAAGGTGGGTAAAATGGTCGCGGGCCGAAAGCTAATGCTCCGCCGAGTAATCCACCAGCAATTCCAGCTAGAAAGGGAACGCCAAAAAACGGGAAGAAGCGTGAATCGCCTACTGGACCAATAGGTGCTGAACGGACTGGGATTGGTTGATAATATGGATACATGAACATACCTCCTTTATTGGACTCACTTTCATCATATGGTAAATGAAACGTGGATGAGCGCGTACAAGAAAGGATATGCAAGAAAATAGGCGAATTATTACGAATGTTGGAGTATAAAAAGTGTAATTTCAGGTTTTGACATAAAACGGAATGGGACACGTGTTCTTCCCAAGCCTCGATTGACATAGAGAGTTAAATCCTGAATTGTATAGAAGCCTTCAATATAGTCTTTGGCGAGTGATGGTGTAATAATAGCTCCTAAAAAAGGAATTTGTACTTGTCCGCCGTGGCTATGACCAGAAAGTTGCAAGTTGATTGGATATTTGGAAACTTGGGGCGCGATATCTGGTTCGTGAACAAGAACAATGTTATAAGTATTTTGCCGTGCATGCTCTAATGTTTTCTCTATTTTTGGTTTGCCTAGTAGTATATCATCGAGACCGAAAATAGAAATTTCACTATTATCCATTAGATGAATTCTTTTTTCACTATTTAGCAATAGTTCAAATCCAGATTCACGCATGATGTGCTCATAGTATTCCGTTCCATATCCACCGTGATCATGGTTCCCATAAATAGCGAATTTCCCGAAGGGGGCTTGTATATTTTTTAAAATGGATGCAACGAAAGGGGTGTCAGTATACGTTTGGTAATTATCAATGAGATCTCCAGTAAAAAGGACAATATCTGGATTTACAGCATTAATTTTAGAAACAACTTGAGATAAATGTTGAAGCGAGAAATAGTATCCGAGATGTAAATCGCTGAATTGAAGAATTTTCATACCATGAAAACTTTTTGGGATGAGTTGTGATTTTAATGTGTGCTGTGTAAAAGAAATGAAATGGGGCTCTATATATTTAGCATAGTAGTATCCGATGCTACTGGTTATAAATGAATAGAGACAAGTACGCATACCAATTTTTAAAAAATCTCTTCTTGTAATGTGCTTCATAAAAATATGAGTATACCTCAATGTTTTTATTCCATTTATAGGATACTCAAATCTCCTTTCAGTTTATTTAAAATATATTTTACATAACAAAAAATTAGTATAGATTACGAAAAAAATGAATGAAAGAAAGTTCTTTATGTTAAAATATCAGAAAAATTTAAAAATATAAAGATTTCTATTAAATAAAGTGATAAAATGAATGTGTATTCATTTTTTGGAGGGGATGTATGTGAAAGAAAAGGTAGTTATTATAACAGGTGGATCGAGTGGAATGGGAAAAGGAATGGCAACTCGTTTTGCAAAAGAAGGGGCACGAGTTGTTATTACAGGACGTACAAAGGAAAAACTAGAGGAAACAAAGTTGGAAATTGAACAATTTCCAGGGCAAGTATTACCTGTACAAATGGATGTAAGAAATACAGATGACATTCAGAAAATGATTGAACAGATTGATGAGAAGTTTGGTCGAATTGATGTTTTAATAAATAATGCAGCTGGCAACTTTATTTGTCCAGCAGAAGATTTATCTGTGAATGGCTGGAATTCAGTCATTAATATTGTGTTAAACGGTACATTTTATTGTAGCCATGCTGTCGGAAAATATTGGATTGAAAAAGGTATAAAAGGGAATATCATTAACATGGTAGCAACGTATGCATGGGATGCAGGGCCAGGAGTGATTCATTCGGCTGCAGCGAAGGCAGGAGTATTAGCGATGACGAAGACGCTCGCTGTTGAGTGGGGACGTAAATATGGAATACGAGTTAACGCTATTGCGCCAGGACCAATTGAACGTACGGGCGGTGCTGATAAATTATGGATTTCAGAAGAAATGGCTAAGCGTACGATACAAAGTGTTCCGCTTGGAAGGTTGGGTACGCCAGAAGAAATCGCTGGTCTAGCTTATTATTTATGCTCAGATGAAGCTGCGTACATAAATGGAACTTGCATGACAATGGATGGAGGACAACATTTACATCAATATCCATTTTAAAAGGGATAAAAAAATGAATGTTTGATTCATTTTTTTATGATTAAATGTGACAGAATTGTTACATGTGAAAGAAAAGTGTTTACAAGAGGTCATATATACGTTATATTTAAGACCTCTTTTTTCTTCATAGTAGAATTGCTAATTCCCCTTAGCATTTTACCCCTCTAATCCCTTCAGGAAAACTGAAGGGATTTTTTATTATTTTTCCGTAAATATCATGTTATAATTTTTGAAAAGTAAAGGGAGGGAAGCACGTTGATAGATGCATTAGATGTAATGAGTAACTTGGATAAAGTCCTTCCTTATTATCAAGCTATTTTTAGTGCTGATGAGCATACTGTAATTGGATATGAAGTAGTAGGACGTATTCAAACAGAAGAGGGCATACAAAGTTTAGCTTCTTTCTTTCACGATGATTCGATTCCAAGTGAATTTCAACTGGAAGCGGATAACATTATAGTAGAAAAAGCTTTAAATCGTTATTTAGAAAGCGATCAAAAATTATTATTATTTATACATCGAAATGCTAATGTATTAATGAATGATGATGATGAAAGCTTGCTTCAACTTTTATTGAGGTATGAAGAACAAGGTTTAAATTTAAAACAAATTGTTTTAGAGATTACAGAGCATGAATGTAAAGAAGATATAGAGCAATTTAATCATTTGCTTATGTATTATCGTACATATGGTATTCAAATTTCGATTAATAAAGTCGGAACGGGCACAAGTAATTTAGAGCGTATTAGCGTGTTAGCACCTGATATTTTAAAAGTAGATTTAACGAACTTAAGGCAAACAGCACTTTTACAATCTTATCAAGATATTTTATATTCTTTATCATTACTTGCTAGAAGAATTGGTGCAACCTTGTTATATGAAGAAATAGATGCTTTTTATCAACTGCAATATGCTTGGAAAAACGGTGGAAGATATTATCAAGGTAATTATTTGAAAGAATGTTTACCTGATTTTATTGAAACGAATGTTTTGAAAGAGCGACTTGGTAATGAATGTCATCAGTTTATTCAGCATGAAAAGAAGAAGTTACAAAAAATTTATAATTTAACAGAGATGTTACGCGATCGAATTGGCGATGTTTTATCAAAACAAAAAAAGAATGAAGATATAAATAATTGGTTATTACAATTTAGTCAAAGTGTATCACAGTGTAGTTTTCGTATATTTATTTGTAATGAAGATGGTTTCCAACAATCAGGAAATGTTATGAAAAAAGATGGAGAATGGATTGTGATGCCGGATTATTATATGAAGAACTGGAGTTGGCGCCCGTATTTTCTCGAGAATATCATGAAAATGCGTTTTGAGAATAAGGCGAGGCTTTCAGATTTATATGCAGATATCGAAACGGGTGAAATGGTACGAACATTTTCTTTCCCGATTGATGATGACAACTTTTTATTTATAGATTTATCTTATGAATATTTATATGAAGAAGATGTTTTATTTTAATGCACGAAGAGATTCGTGCATTTTTTGTTTGTTTTTATCATAAATTGGTAATAGTGAAAATGGTGATGAAAATGCTGTCTATCGTTGTAAAGATTTTACGAACGAAATCTGTCCTTTCTTTGCATAATCATTGTTACAATGAATACTACAAAGACAAGTTCTTTTAAAAGGAAGGTGAAAAAATGAGGAAATATGGAATATGGCTTGTTCTATTTGTATGTGTTGCCTTTCTAGTTGGTTATAGTGTTACGACTGTTTTAGGGAAAGAGGAAGTGGAAGTTGATCGGAAAGAAGTATTTACAACGATACAAAAAGGCTATGAAACCCAATTTTCAATTCGTGGGAAGCATTTGCCGATGAATAAGATGATAGAGACGTTATCACCGTATTTTACAGATAATTTCCTTCAAGTATTTACAGATGAAAATAGCAGAAGTGATAAACAAAGTGGTGAATATTTACTTCCGGCAAAAGAAGCACCGTTTTCTTTTAATTCAGAAACGAAAATGTCGTATGATGAAGAACATAAAAATTTATATGTATATGAGCGGACAAAAAGTGGGCAATATCAAATTGTAACATTAAAAAGGGATCAAGATAAATGGAAGTTAGCAGGATATCATGAAAGTCAGGAACTTTTAACTGAAATAAAAAGGTTGCAACAATTATAAAGTGAAACTTTTAATTAGTGGGAGGGAGTACTCTCTCATGTAACTTTTTGACTTTAGCTAAATTTTGGGTGGGAGTTTTACTACCTACAAATAGCGGGATAAGAATAGGAATAGGTATTTACCTATTCCTATTCTATATTGAGTAGTTGTTGTAACTTTTCAATTTGAAAACCTGCAACTACTTCGCCATCAATTACGACTGTTGGAGTTGAATAGGAATCATAGTCGTATAAAAGACGATTGCGAGCAGCAGCGTCTTTTTTTACGTCAAATTCTTCATATGCAACGTTATTATGCTTCAAAAATTCTTTCACAATAACACATGGCGGACAATCGGGTTGTGTATAAACCTCAATTTTTTTCATTGTAATTCCTCCTTTTTTCTGTTTTTTATTATATTCTTCCAGTATAAAAACCGCAATAAAGAAGGGGAAATATGTTCTTTCTGTTTTTTCCTTCGCATTTCGACAAATTTTTAGTTGAGTTTCTGGTCAATAACCTTTATCCTAGAGTGTGGAACATTTTTTCTGTTATGACGGATAGAATGAGTATAGCTGTAAAACCTATTGGTAGGAAGATCAGAGAAAGGAGAGATTTCATGTCTCTACTCCAAGGAATTTTAACTCGACTTGTTAGTCTACAAGAACAAGCTGAAAGCGGTGAAGTAGCACAACGCTATTTTGAAGTGAACGGTGAGCGCAAATGTAGCGTGAAATTTTTCGATAAAAGTGAAATGTATGAGTTAGAAGTGTATCAACAAGGTGAAAAACCTCAAGTGTACCAATTCGATAATATCGACATGGTTGCAATTGAGATTTACGATATCATTTCTTGATACATATAAAAAAGGTACTGCCATATGGCAGTACCTTTTTTAGTTCTATTACTTTCTAGCGTAATGTATAGAAGTTTTTTATTTTTCCTACAATGGTATTAAAATGAAAATTAATCCGTGCAAGTTTGCCTATCCATGTGGATAAGTAGTCCCGCCAACCGGGTGAATATGTGAAGCTAAACTTCTCACAATTGCTGGGTTCTGCAAATAGCGGGAGAAATATAACTAGGAGGTTATCGTATGGAACGTTTACCAGTTGTGATTTGTCCTAATTGTCAAAGTGCTGCTGAGATTATTCATGTATTAACGGCTCAATCTAATCAAAATGTAATTTATACGTGCCAAGTTTGTCACTTTGTAATTCGAAATATTGAAACGAATAAAGGATAGGAAGTTATAATTTTAGTTTTTGTCCCATACAATGAGAATACGAAAAGTCTGTCTAATTGAAAGGACGTGACTCTGTGGACGGTGCACATAAATTTTACAATGTTTCAGAGAGACATTTAAATTTTGATATGGTCTTTAACCGTATTTGTAGTTTCATTGAAAAGGATCCACGAAATTTATATCGATTATCCATTGGGACAGACTCGCAAGCACATCAAAAGGATACGAGGTTTATTACAGCAATCCATATTCATCGTGTTGGAAAAGGCGCTTGGGGGTGTTTACACCATAGATCAGTAAAAGATAAGCCAGCAACTTTACGTGAGAAAATATATTTAGAAACGCAGTTTAGTCAAGAAATCGCATGTCTATTTACGCCTACTCATATACAAACAATATGGGAGTTATTGCATCCTTATGCTCAAGATGGGGCTGGATTCATAATGGAAATTCATTTAGACATTGGGAATGATGGTTTAACAAAAGAATTTATTTTAGATATGACAGAAAAAATTCGAGCGATGGGATTAACTGCAAAAATTAAGCCGGATGCTTATGCGGCGTTTAGCTATGCAAATCGATATACGAAATGATTTTTTGTATGTTTACGATTGTTACATATCTTTTAGTAAAAACTGAATATTACATCTATTAAATGAGTTAAATTTTTTATATAATAAGAGTAACGATGCGAGTGTAAGGAGAGGGGTATATGCAAAGGGAAGTTGTTTTAACGAAGGAAGAAGAAAGTTTACTACTAGATATTTTATTTCAGCAAAATTATGCAAGTGAAATTTTAGCTGTAGAACTTACAGATATTGAGAATGGTTTGAAACAGACAGATGTGATGCAATATAAAAAAATCACAAGGTTATTTTACAGATTAAAAAATAAAGGGTATTAAGCGCTACCGGAATGGTAGTCTTTTTTTTGTGCTGTATGCTAAAATAGCTGTGTGATTGTATTTTTATTGAAATAAATTTAGGACAAAATAATAATATGAAAACGCTGTCATAAAATGTGAATAGAGTTATGAACATAAGCAGGAAAAAGGGAAAATGGGGGATGTAATATGATTAGTATTCCGAAAGACGAATTTCAACAAATTCTTGTGAAGGATTTAATGATTTCATCGGAAAAAGTAGCTCATGTCCAAATTGGAAATGGTTTAGAACACGCTTTACTCGTTCTTGTGAAATCTGGATATTCGGCGATACCTGTCTTAGATCCAATGTATAAATTACATGGTTTGATTAGTACTGCCATGATATTAGATGGTATGTTAGGATTAGAGCGTATTGAGTTTGAAAGACTTGATGATATGAAAGTAGAGCAGGTGATGAAGGAAGATATACCTTTTCTTAAATTAGAAGATTCATTTGCAAAAGCTTTAGAAATGACAATTGATCATCCTTTTATTTGCGCTGTTAATGAAGAAGGCTATTTTGAGGGGATTTTAACACGTCGGGCTATTTTAAAATTGTTGAACAAGAAAGTAAGACAACATAATCGATAACGTGAGAAAAGTGACTTCATAGAAACGAAGAAGTCACTTTTTTTCGTGCATATCACTTGTGTATGTATTATATTTAAAAAGACATAAAACATAAGGAAAGTTTGCGCTAGAAAATTGTATTTTCTGAATGAAAGCTTATTGAAATAAGGTGTATGGAAGCTAAGGAAAGAGGGAGAAAGTTGCAAATTGATGATTTTCAAATGATGGTTGTGTTAGCTCAGGAATCAAATATGAGAAAAGCGGCGGAACGTTTATTTGTTTCCCAACCTGCGCTGAGTCAACGATTACAATCTATGGAGAAACAATGGGGAATGAAGTTTTTTATTCGCTCACAAAAAGGATTGACAATTACACCTGAAGGGGAAAAAGTTGCAAATTATGCCAAAGAAATGTTGCAAAAAGAAGAGGATATAAAAAGTGAGCTAGCTGTTTTTAGAACGGAAACTCATGGAACGTTAAAAATAGCTGTTGCATCAGTTATTGGTCAATATTGGCTCCCTCCTGTTTTGAAAAAGTTTGTGCATAAATATCCTTCTGTAAAGATATCGCTGTTTACTGGATGGAGTAGTGAGGTGCAAAAGCAGTTTTATGAAGGAGACGTTCATGTTGCTATACTGAGGGGAACACAAGAATATAAAGGTCAGAAGCAAAAATTATTTGAAGATGAACTGTATTTAGTTGATAAAGAAATAAAAGATATTTCGATGCTAAAAGAAACAAACAGACCGTTCATTCAATTTAAAAGTGACTCGACTTATTATGGACAAATACAAAATTGGTGGTATGGTTTATTTTCTAATCCGCCTAAGCGAACGATTGTAGTTGACCAAATTGAAACATGCAAACAACTTGTTTTAAATGGTATAGGTTATGCCCTTTTACCTTCTACTGTTTTAAAGGAAGTACAGGAAAATATGTATAAAACACCTGTTCAATTGACAAGAGAAACATGGTTGTTAACAAGTGACTCGGCAAGGCAGTTGAAGCAAGTACAAGCATTTTTAGAAATTATAGAAGAAATTCAAAGGGAAAAATAAGATTATTATCTTGCTACTCGCTCTTTCGTTTGGTAGAGTAACATTATAAATGGATTTAGGAGGCAACAAGAATGAAAATGATGGACGCTAACGAAATTATTTCGTTTATTCAAAAAAGTGAAAAGAAAACTCCTGTAAAGGTATACATAAAAGGGGATTTAAAAGAAGTAACATTCCCTGAAACAGTACAAGCATTTGTGAATAAAAAATCAGGTGTATTATTCGGAGAATGGTCTGAAATTAAGACAATTCTTGATGAGAATAATAAGCACATCGTTGACTACGTTGTAGAAAACGATCGTCGTAATTCTGCAATCCCAATGCTTGATTTAAAAGGTATTAAAGCTCGCATCGAGCCAGGTGCTATTATTCGTGACCATGTTGAAATTGGTGACAACGCTGTAATTATGATGAATGCAACAATTAACATTGGTGCTGTAATTGGTGAAGGTTCTATGATCGACATGAACGCAGTACTTGGTGGACGTGCAACGGTCGGTAAAAACTGTCACGTAGGTGCAGGTGCTGTACTTGCAGGTGTTATTGAGCCACCTTCTGCAAAACCAGTTATCGTTGAAGACGATGTAGTAATCGGTGCAAACGTAGTTGTTTTAGAGGGTGTTACAGTAGGTAAAGGTGCAGTTGTAGCAGCGGGAGCTGTTGTAACAGAAGATGTGCCTCCATACACAGTTGTTGCAGGTACTCCAGCACGTGTAATTAAAGAAATTGATGAGAAGACAAAAGCAAAAACAGAAATTAAACAAGAGCTTCGTCAATTAAACCCAGAGAAATAAAAAGCAAAAAAAGCGTAAGAGCGTAAATGGGCTCTTACGCTTTTTATAGATAGAGGTGCAAAAATGACAGTAAGCAAATTTGTCCAAATTCGTAGAGATCTACATAGAATTCCAGAAATTGGATTCAAGGAATGGGAAACACAACAGTATATTTTAGATTATATAGGAACACTTTCTCATGAATTTGTGGAAGTGAAGACATGGAAAACAGGTGTAATCGTTAAAGTAAATGGAAAAAATCCAGAAAAAATAATAGGTTATCGTGCAGATATAGACGGTTTACCAATTACAGAGGAAACTGGATATGAGTTTGCTTCTATTCACGAAGGAATGATGCATGCATGTGGCCATGATGTACATACAACAATCGGTTTAGGCCTTCTAACGAAAGCTGTGAACGAAAGAATAGATGATGACCTTGTATTTCTATTCCAGCCAGCAGAAGAAGGACCAGGCGGTGCTCTTCCTATGTTAGAAAGTGAAGAGTTAAAAGAATGGAAACCAAATATAATTCTTGGTCTTCATATTGCACCAGAATACGCTGTAGGGACAATTGCAACGAAAGAAGGACTGTTATTTGCCAATACTTCAGAATTATATATTGATTTAAAAGGGAAAGGTGGCCATGCTGCCTATCCGCATACTGCAAATGACATGATTGTTGCAGCGAGTCATCTTGTTACACAGCTTCAATCCGTTATTAGTCGCAATGTAAATCCCCTTGATAGTGCAGTAATTACAATCGGGAAAATTACAGGTGGTACGGTTCAAAATATTATTGCAGAAAAATCTCGTTTAGAAGGAACGATTCGAACATTATCAGTGGAATCAATGAAGCGTGTGAAAAGCAGAATTGAGGCAATTGTTGCAGGTATCGAAGCTTCTTTCCAGTGCGAGGCGATTATAGATTACGGAGCAATGTATCATCAAGTATATAACCATGAAGAGTTAACGAGAGAGTTTATGCAATTTGTACATAAACAAACAGATATGAATGTTATTACATGTACTGAGGCAATGACAGGTGAAGATTTTGGTTATATGCTTCGAGAAATCCCTGGATTTATGTTTTGGCTTGGAGTAAATTCAGAATATGGTTTACATCATGCGAAATTAAAACCAGACGAAGAAGTGATTGAAAAGGCAATTACATTTTTAAGTCAATATGTAAAGTGGAAAGGGAATAGAAAATAAAACTCCCGCTTTCTTGAAGGTTCCAAAAAACTTTTTGTTCTGAGGTGTAAGTAACGCTCGTATAGATTGATTTTAGACATTTACATACAAATAAGAATAAAGTTAATTGGACTGTTTTAATAATGAGCAGGGGGGTTAGCCACTGCTCATTATTAATTATTTGACTAACTTATATATGTTTACTTTTAATATGAAAAGTGTGTAAAATCAATGTGAAACATAGAAAAAAGGGTGGGGAATTACGTGCAAATTAGCAGTGCGATTTTATGTTTCGTCTTATATGCGTATGTTATTATTGCGGCGGTTTATTTTGGGATAAGTTTTTATGCCTATCGTCTAGTAGATAATAATGAATATGACGAAACATACAAATGGGTGAAGAGATATTTATCACCTGTACTAGAAATTATGAATGGGTTTGTGCTCTTTTTATTTATTGGATTAATTGCTTTCTCAACGAGTTTAGTAGGGAATAAAACTACGTTATTTGTATTGGGTATCATTATTTTTATGTTGTTAGGAATAAGGATTGGTAATACGGTCTTTTGGAATGAAAGAAAAGTAGATGGTTGGACGGGAATGTTAATTCCGTGTATGTTAGCTGCAATCGTGACAAATATAGAACATGAATATTATCAATTACATTTTTGGCTCATTATCGTTTTAACAATTCTTTCTGTATTGTATATAAGCACAGTAGTACTAACATATATTGCACATGAAAAAGGAGATGTTAAAGGCACTCGTTTCTTTAGAGGACGGGCATTATTTTGGAGTGTGCCGACGATGGCAGTTATCGCGCTTATTGCGATATTGGTAAATGGATATCAATTTTCTAATTGGCAACTATTTTTAGAAAATTGGTGGATTTTTATCTTTTCGTTTATTGCTTTTTTAGGTGCCACGCATTATTTATTCCATCAACATCATTACATATGGGCGTTGTTATTTGCATTCATACAGCTTCTATTTGCCTTTTTTGGTCAAGAAACATTATTATTCGTTTTTGAAACATTTAGTTCGTTTGGAAATATATTTGTATTTGCTATGTTACTTGTTGGTATCGCTTTTTACTTGCAACAATATTTTTATATACAAAAACAAAAATAAGAGCTAATTACAGTTTTTGTGACGCATATAAAGTGTGTTACACTGAAAATAAATAGTACTTGAAGTTATTGGAGGAATTCCTGTGGGTGAGAAAGAAAAAGAGTTTGCTGTCATTGGACTTGGTCGCTTTGGTGGAAGTATTTGCCGAGAACTAGCTCAATTAGGTATGGAAGTAATGGCAATCGATTCAGATGAGGATAAAATTAATGAATTTGCAAATATAGCTTCGCATGCTGTAATTGCAGATTCAACAGATGAGATGGTATTAAAAAGCCTTGGTATTCGAAATTTTGATCACGTAGTCGTTGCTATTGGAGATAATTTAAATTCAAGTATTTTAACGACTTTGATTTTAAAAGAGTTGGGTGTAAAAAATATTACTGTAAAAGCTCAAAATGATTATCATGAAAAAGTGTTAAGTAAAATAGGTGCAGATCATATTGTGCATCCAGAGCGTGATATGGGAAAAAGGATTGCCAATAATATTGCATCAAGCAATGTGTTAGACTACCTTGAGCTTTCAGATGAGCATAGTATTGTAGAGATTATTGCGAATAAAAAAATTGATGGGCACTCTTTAATTGAATTAGATATTCGTGCGAAGTTTGGATTGAATATTGTAGCAATTAAACGAGGTAAAGAAGTTATCGTATCCCCTCGGGCTACGGAGAATATTCAAGCAGGAGATATATTAATTGTCATTGGTCATGACGATGAAGTGGATCGATTTAAACATTTTTTAAGATAAGAGAAAAGGACAATGCCTTCATGGCATTGTCCTTTTTCTTATATTTCCATAATGATTGGTAAAATCATTGGACGGCGTTTCGTTTTCTCATATAGGAATGGAGCTAATGTGTCTGTAATTTCATTTTTAATTTCAGACCATTGTGTTGTTTTACGCTCCATTACTTTTTCTAAATGAGTTGTAATTAATGTTTGTGCATCATTGATTAAATCGCTGCTTTCACGCATATAAACGAAACCGCGTGAGATGATATCTGGTCCTGCTGCAACTTTAAATTCTTTCATATCAATGCTTACAACTACAATTACAAGTCCTTCTTCAGAAAGGATACGACGATCTCGTAATACGATATTGCCGATATCTCCAATACCGTTTCCATCAATGTAGACCGAACCAGATGGGATTTTTCCAGCTACGCTAGCTTCATCCGAACGTAAAGCAAGAACATCGCCATTATCCATAATGAAGCAATTTTCTTCAGGGATACCACAATCATTTGCTATGTTCATGTGCATACGCTGCATACGATATTCACCATGAATTGGCATGAAGTACTTTGGTTTAATTAGACGTAACATTAACTTTTGTTCTTCTTGTCCACCGTGTCCACTTGTATGGATATTTGAAAGTTTCCCGTGAATTACATCAGCACCAGCGCGGTACAACATGTTAATTGTACGACTTACGCTAATTGTATTTCCTGGAATTGGTGAAGAAGAGAAAACAACTGTATCTCCAGGAATAATTTGAATTTGGCGGTGTGTACCGTTTGCAATACGTGAAAGTGCTGCCATCGGTTCACCTTGACTACCTGTACATAAAATAACAACTTTATTAGCTGGTAAGCGGTTTAGTTGAGATGCATCTATGAATGTATCTTTCGGGCAACGAATATAACCAAGGTTTTGTCCGATTTCAATTGCTGCTTCCATACTTCGACCAAACACAGCTACTTTACGGTTGTTTTCAACAGCAGCTTCAATAACTTGTTGTAAGCGATGAATATTCGATGCAAAGGTTGCGAATATAATCCGTCCGTCTACTTTACGGAAAATGTCTTGAATGCTATCACCAACGCGACGCTCAGACATAGTAAAGTTTGGAACTTCACTGTTCGTACTATCAGATAATAGACATAGCACGCCATCTTTACCGATTTCAGCCATTTTTGTTAAATCAGCTGGTTCACCAACTGGTGTGAAATCAAATTTGAAATCACCTGTATGAACAACTTGACCTTGAGGTGTTTTCACAACAACGCCGTACGAATCTGGAATACTGTGAGTTGTACGGAAGAAGGATACAGACGTTTTTTTGAATTTAATAACGTCATCTTCTTGAATTTCGTAAAGTTTTGCTTTACGAAGTAAGCCGTGTTCTTCTAATTTATTTTTGATGAGTGCAATTGCTAATTTTCCGCCGTAAATCGGGATGTTCACTTGACGTAATAGGTAAGGGATTCCGCCGATATGATCTTCGTGACCATGTGTAATGAATAAACCTTTAATTTTATCTTCGTTTCGCACAAAATAAGTGTAGTCTGGTATTACATAATCGATTCCGAGAAGTTCGTCCTCTGGAAATTTAATTCCAGCATCAATTATAATAATTTCATCTTGAAATTGAACAGCGTATGTATTTTTACCGATTTCACCAAGCCCACCGAGAGCAAATACAGCAACTTGGTCGTTTTTTAGAAATTTCATATCGCTATACGATTTCCGCTAATGTTAAATCAGCGTTTTCTTTTTCATATTCAAGATGAGCACCAGTAACAGACTGAACGAACTCGATATTATATGCGAACTTATTTAATTTCTTACGAACATCCTTTTCAGACGTAGCCTCTAAATATAAAACTTTTGTATTTTCACGTACTGGAACCTCAGTTAATTTTTCTTGATAAAATACTTTAAAAATCATTTGGAAAACCTCTCCTTGTCTATGTTTTGCATTATCTGTTACTTATTATAAAGCAAACAGTCACGATTTTCATGTTTTTTCGAATGAGAATGAAGAAAAAGCCCGAAATGGGCACAATTTAAGCGATTGTCTTTTTACGGACCAGACCGTTTAAATAACGCTTGAGCTTTTTCTTCAGCTTCTTCAGCATGATTACTCCTTCCTTTCCTTATTTTAAACATGCATATTACTAGTGAAAATTCTATCTCTGATATAAGAGATAGGACAAAAGTGAATGGTGAGTCTTGTCCTATCCCATACAGTGAAAGTTATTCTATAGTAACGATTGGTAGCCGTTAGTTATAGGTATAGTATGAGGAAGAATGGAAAAGAAAATTCATCCGAACAAGTATCCACATGTTTTACTAATATATATATGCAAAGTTTGTAAATAAGGTCAGAAAGGGAACGCTTTCTTCACAGATGTTTAATATGTTATACTTTTTTTTAGAATTTGAAAAGTGATATTCAAAATAGGAATATAGAGTGCCAGAAAGGATTTTGACAAATGAATGATAAAATTGTCTTTTTTGATATTGATGGAACATTATTAGATCATGATAAAAAAATTCCGCAATCTACACGAGATGCAGTAAAACAGTTACAAGAAAAAGGCGTACATGTAGCAATTGCGACAGGGCGCGCGCCATTTATGTTCGAAGATATTCGCAAGGAACTTGATATACATAATTATGTTAGTTTTAATGGACAATATGTTGTCTTTGAAGATGAGGTAATATTTAATAATCCGTTACATCCAGATGCTTTACATAAGTTTACTCAGTTTGCAAAACAAGAAGGATATCCACTTGTATATCTTGACCATCAAGATATGAGAGCATCAGTGGAATATCATGATTATGTGAAAGAAGGCTTTGGAAGCTTAAACTTTGATCATCCAGCATATGAGCCTAATTTTTATGAGGAACGTAATATTTATCAAACACTACTTTTTTGTGAAGTAAATGAAGAGGAAAAGTTTATTAATCATTATCCAGATTTTCATTTTATTCGTTGGCATGCATATTCAATGGATATCATTCCGAATGGTGGTTCTAAGGCAAAAGGAATTGAGAAATATATTGAAAAGTTAGGTTTTAATCGTGATCAAGTGTATGCATTTGGAGATGGCTTAAATGATTTAGAAATGATCGAAGCGGTTGGCACAGGTATTGTGATGGGAAATGGCCATGAAGACTTGAAAAAACTTGCAAATCATGTGACAAAGGATGTTAGTGAAGACGGTATATATCATGGACTAAAGTGGGCTGGATTGCTATAAGTGAATATGGAACCCATTTCATAATAAAAAGGCGGAAGATTAACTTCCGCCTTTTTATCCCGCATTAATGTGCAGTAAGACCCCCACCTCGAAATTCAGCGAAAGCAAAGAAGTTAGGTGGGGGATCAACTGTCCGTAAAAGCCCGATTGGTTCAACTAATAATCATTGGGGATGAACACCCCCCCGCTGATTAAAGTTTCACTTTATCATTATCGCTCTAGAGGTTTGGAATCATCAGGAGCGGCAAAAGGATTTTCTTTATTGATATGGTCATAGAACATAACGCCATTTAAATGGTCAATCTCGTGTTGGAATACGATTGCTGGTAAACCTTTTAAACGTAATTTTACTTCTTCTCCGTTAATAGAAGTTGCTTTTACTGTAATTCTTGTATAACGAGGAACATAACCAGGTACTTCGCGGTCTACAGATAGACAGCCTTCACCACCCTGTAAATATGTACGTTCAACAGAATGGCTAATGATTTTTGGATTGAATAATGCATGGCTATATAATGTACCGTCCGCATCGGTTACATGAACTGCAATCATTTTTTTTGAAACACCGATTTGCGGAGCCGCTAATCCGATTCCAGGGCGTAAACTATATTTTTCAGCCATTTCAGGATCTTGGCTATTTATTACAAATTCAATCATTTCTTTTAAGGTAGTTGTATCTTCTTCGCTTGCCGGTAATGACACCTCTTCTGCAACGTTGCGCAAAATAGGATCTCCTTCGCGAATAACATCTTTCATTGTAAGCATATGTAATCTCTCCTTTCCTCTTTAGTCTACCAAAGGAGATGGAAAAAGTCATCGGCAAGAAAGGGAAGGCATTTTGGAAATCGTTCTATTATAGAGTAGTTATGTATGTGATAAACAAAAAAAGACGGCAAAGCCGTCTTTTTCTTTCCATAGTTGTTTCGTTTTACATTAGCGAATGCAAGCAGCACCAACGATAATTAAAAGAATAAACAACACAACGATTAAGGCGAAGCCGCGTCCAGACCCGCCACAAGAACCGCCATAACCGTAGGAAGGATATGAACAAGTTGGATAGCAATATGAGTATCCGTACATGAGATGACCTCCTTTATCATTTCCCGCTAATACTGCGGTTACTATAATGTATGGAAGAGAGGGGAGGAATGTATAGGTATTTACCTAAAAAAGGAAGAGTAGTTTGTATATTTTTGTTACGAAGAGAGAAAAACTAAAGAGAATTAAATCGTTTACATATTATTCTAAGAGAAAAAATAAGTGAAAAAGGGAATAATATAACAGTAGGTCAATGCTTACTAATACAGATGTAAAAAATAAAAACACGTTTGTGTAGTAGAAACCTGCATATTATTTATAAAAAAACGTATTCAAAGTAATTGACATCGTAATTAGAATAGTTGTAAACTAAAAAACGTGATCAAGATTGTATTAATATGTTTCTGAAAAAACATTAGTACAGATTGTTAGGTACACAAAATTATTCTCAACCGACAGACAAACATGTTGGTTTACATCGTTGCGCTTTTTAAACTGGAAAATAGCCAGTGAAAGCGTTTCAGAATATGGTTCAAGAGAGGAAGAGGTGAACGGAATGGGTACTAAAACAAAAAAGACCCTATTTAATGTTGATGAGCAAATGAAAGCTATCGCAGCTCAATTTGAAACATTACAAATTTTAAATGAAAACGGTGAAGTTGTGAATGAAGCAGCTATGCCTGAATTATCGGATGATCAATTAAAAGAATTAATGCGTCGTATGGTGTATACTCGCGTATTAGATCAACGTTCTATTTCTTTAAACCGTCAAGGACGTTTAGGTTTCTACGCACCTACAGCTGGACAAGAAGCTTCTCAATTAGCGAGTCATTTCGCACTTGAAGCAGAAGACTTCATCTTACCAGGATACCGTGATGTACCACAATTAGTATGGCACGGATTACCATTATACCAAGCATTCTTATTCTCTCGTGGACACTTTATGGGTAACCAAATGCCTGAGAATGTAAATGCATTAGCTCCACAAATCATTATCGGTGCGCAAATCATCCAAACTGCTGGTGTTGCGTTAGGTATGAAACTACGTGGTAAAAAATCTGTTGCAATTACTTACACTGGTGACGGTGGTGCTTCACAAGGTGACTTCTACGAAGGTATGAACTTTGCAGGTGCATTCAAAGCTCCAGCAATCTTCGTTGTTCAAAACAACCGTTATGCAATTTCTACTCCAGTAGAAAAGCAATCTGCAGCTAAAACTGTAGCACAAAAAGCAGTAGCAGCAGGTATTTACGGAATTCAAGTAGACGGTATGGATCCATTAGCTGTATACGCAGCAACTGCTTTCGCTCGTGAGCGCGCAGTAAATGGCGAAGGTCCTACTTTAATCGAGACTTTAACATTCCGTTACGGTCCACATACAATGGCTGGTGATGACCCAACTCGTTACCGTACAAAAGATATCGAAAACGAATGGGAACAAAAAGACCCAATCGTACGCTTCCGTAAGTTCTTAGAAGCTAAAGGCCTATGGTCTCAAGAAGTTGAAGAGACAGTAATCGAAGAAGCAAAAGAAGATATCAAACAAGCAATTGCTAAGGCTGACCAAGCTCCAAAACAAAAAGTAACTGATTTAATGGAAATCATGTACGAAAAAATGCCTTACAACTTAGCTGAACAATATGAAATCTACAAAGAAAAGGAGTCGAAGTAAGCCATGGCTCAAATGACAATGATTCAAGCAATCACTGATGCTTTACGCGTTGAAATGAAAAATGATCCTAACGTACTTGTATTTGGTGAAGACGTTGGTGTAAACGGCGGTGTATTCCGTGCTACTGAAGGTTTACAAGCTGAATTTGGTGAAGATCGTGTAATGGATACTCCACTTGCAGAGTCTGGTATTGGTGGACTTGCAGTTGGTCTTGCACTTGAAGGATTCCGTCCAGTTCCAGAAATCCAATTCTTCGGTTTCGTTTTTGAAGTAATGGATTCAATTTCTGGTCAATTGGCTCGTATGCGTTACCGTTCTGGTGGACGTTGGACTGCTCCAGTAACAGTTCGTTCTCCATTCGGTGGTGGTGTTCATACTCCTGAACTACATGCTGATAGCTTAGAAGGATTAGTGGCTCAACAACCTGGTCTAAAAGTTGTTATTCCATCTACTCCATACGATGCTAAAGGTCTTTTAATCTCTGCGATTCGTGACAACGATCCAGTTATCTACTTAGAGCATATGAAATTGTACCGTTCATTCCGTCAAGATGTACCAGAAGGCGAATACACAATTGAT
This sequence comes from Bacillus cereus group sp. BfR-BA-01524, assembly GCF_022662595.1. Lineage (NCBI taxonomy): Bacteria > Bacillati > Bacillota > Bacilli > Caryophanales > Bacillaceae > Bacillus > Bacillus cereus group sp. BfR-BA-01524. The sequence goes on from NZ_JAKUDW010000001.1 coordinate 136,839, forward strand.
TTAGGTAAAGCTGATATCAAACGTGAAGGTACAGATGTATCTGTTATCGCTTACGGTGCTATGGTTCACGCTGCATTAAAAGCTGCTGAAGAACTTGAAAAAGAAGGTATCTCTTTAGAGGTTGTTGACTTACGTACAGTTCAACCATTAGATATCGAAACAATCATCGCTTCTGTTGAAAAAACAGGTCGCGTAGTTGTAGTTCAAGAAGCTCAAAAACAAGCTGGTATTGCAGCTAACGTTGTAGCGGAAATTAACGACCGTGCAATCTTAAACTTAGAAGCTCCAGTTGTACGTGTTGCAGCTGCTGATACAGTATTCCCATTCTCTCAAGCAGAGAGCGTATGGTTACCAAACCACAAGGATATTGTTGAAGCTGTAAACAAAGTAATGAACTTCTAATTTTTAGTTTTTCATGTGCAAAAGAAATCAGCACATGCTGGTTTCTTTTGCACATATTCCATAATAATGAAATGAATCAGGGGGCTGAATTCCGTGGCATTTGAATTTAAACTACCAGATATCGGTGAAGGTATCCACGAAGGTGAAATCGTAAAATGGTTTATTAAACCAGGCGATGAAGTAAATGAAGACGATGTACTTCTTGAAGTACAAAATGATAAAGCAGTAGTAGAAATCCCTTCTCCTGTTAAAGGTAAAGTACTTGAAGTACTTGTAGAAGAAGGAACAGTTGCAATCGTAGGAGATACATTAATTAAATTTGATGCTCCTGGATACGAAAACCTTAAATTTAAAGGTGACGATCATGATGAAGCTCCAAAAGCTGAAGAAGCAGCAGTAGAAGCTCCAGCAGCGGAAGCTACTCCAGCAGCAACTGCAGAAGTAGTAAATGAGCGCGTAATCGCTATGCCATCTGTTCGTAAATACGCTCGTGAAAAAGGTGTAGACATTCATAAAGTAGCTGGTACTGGTAAGAATGGCCGTATCGTAAAAGCTGACATCGATGCATTTGCAAATGGTGGACAAACTGTAGCAGCAACTGAGGCTCCAGCAGCAGTAGAAGCTACTCCAGCAGCAGCGAAAGAAGAAGCACCAAAAGCACAACCAATTCCAGCTGGTGAATATCCAGAAACTCGTGAGAAAATGAGTGGTATCCGTAAAGCGATTGCGAAAGCAATGGTTAACTCTAAGCATACAGCTCCTCACGTAACATTAATGGATGAAGTTGATGTAACTGAGCTTGTTGCTCACCGTAAGAAGTTCAAAGCAGTAGCAGCTGACAAAGGTATTAAATTAACTTACCTTCCATACGTTGTTAAAGCTTTAACATCTGCATTACGTGAATACCCAATGTTAAACACTTCTTTAGACGATGCATCTCAAGAAGTAGTTCATAAGCATTACTTCAACATCGGTATCGCAGCTGATACAGACAAAGGTCTATTAGTACCAGTTGTTAAAGATACAGATCGCAAGTCTATCTTCACTATTTCTAACGAGATCAATGATCTTGCTGGTAAAGCACGTGAAGGTCGTCTAGCTCCAACTGAAATGAAAGGTGCTTCTTGCACAATTACAAACATTGGTTCTGCAGGTGGACAATGGTTCACTCCAGTTATCAATCACCCAGAAGTAGCAATCCTTGGTATCGGCCGTATCGCTGAAAAACCAGTTGTGAAAAATGGTGAGATCGTTGCAGCTCCAGTATTAGCATTATCTCTAAGCTTTGACCATCGTTTAATTGACGGCGCAACTGCTCAAAAAGCGTTAAACCAAATTAAACGTCTATTGAATGACCCACAATTATTAGTAATGGAGGCGTAATAACAATGGTAGTAGGAGATTTCCCAATTGAATTAGATACAGTCGTTGTTGGTGCAGGTCCTGGTGGATACGTTGCGGCAATTCGTGCAGCACAATTAGGTCAAAAGGTAGCAATCATTGAAAAAGCTAACCTTGGTGGCGTATGCTTAAACGTTGGATGTATTCCTTCAAAAGCGTTAATCAATGCAGGTCATCGTTATGAGAATGCAATGCATTCTGATGACATGGGTATCACTGCAGAGAACGTAAAAGTTGACTTTACAAAAGTTCAAGAATGGAAAAACGGCGTAGTTAAGAAATTAACTGGCGGTGTTGAAGGCCTTCTTAAAGGTAACAAAGTTGAAATCATTCGCGGTGAAGCTTACTTCGTAGATGCTAATACATTACGCGTTATGACTGAAGATGCAGCTCAAACTTATACGTTTAAAAATGCTGTTCTTGCAACTGGTTCTACACCAATCGAAATTCCAGGATTCAAATACTCTAAACGTGTTATCAACTCTACAGGTGCTTTAAGCTTACCTGAAATTCCTAAAAAACTTGTTGTAATCGGCGGCGGTTACATCGGTATGGAATTAGGTACTGCATATGCTAACTTCGGTACAGAAGTTACTGTAGTAGAAGCTGGCGACGAAATCTTAGCTGGTTTCGAAAAAGCTATGAGCTCTGTTGTTAAACGTGCTCTACAGAAAAAAGGTAACGTAAATATCCATACAAAAGCTATGGCTAAAGGCGTTGAAGAAACAGAAACTGGCGTAAAAGTTAGCTTTGAAGTTAAAGGTGAAATCCAAACTGTAGAAGCAGATTACGTATTAGTAACTGTAGGTCGTCGTCCAAACACTCAAGAAATCGGTCTTGAGCAAGTTGGAGTTAAAATGACTGACCGCGGCATCATCGAAATCGATGAGCAATGTCGTACAAATGTACCAAACATCTATGCAATCGGTGATATCGTTCCTGGACCACCATTAGCTCACAAAGCTTCTTACGAAGGTAAAGTAGCTGTAGAAGCAATTAGTGGCCATGCATCAGCTATCGATTACATCGGAATTCCTGCAGTGTGCTTCACTGATCCAGAATTAGCATCTGTTGGTTACACTAAAAAACAAGCTGAAGAAGCTGGAATGACTGTAACTGTATCTAAGTTCCCATTCGCTGCTAACGGTCGTGCATTATCATTAAACAGCACTGACGGTTTCCTACAACTTGTAACACGTAAAGAAGATGGTCTTCTTGTAGGTGCTCAAGTTGCAGGTGCAGGTGCTTCTGATATTATCTCTGAAATTGGTTTAGCTATCGAAGCTGGAATGACAGCTGAAGATATCGCTCAAACAATCCATGCTCACCCAACATTAGGTGAAATCACAATGGAAGCAGCTGAAGTTGCTCTTGGAATGCCAATTCACATTGTAAAATAATTTAAGTAATGTAAATAGCCCCTCTCTTATTATAAGAGAGGGGCTATTTTTATTTTCATCAAATGACTTGCAAGGTCTTTAAACGTACTTGTCGAATGAATATATAATACTTTAACAAATGATTTAGGCGTAACTTACTTCAAAGGTAATATATATCATCCTATAATATGTAATTGATTCAAACTTAACCCCATATATTAATAAAATAGAGCATGTCAAAGGAGAAGGTTCCATGAAAATATTACATGTTATATTTTATCATTTACTACTATGGAGTGGCTTTTCCACTGTATTAACATTATCGAATGGTGATAAGTTTCATTATAAAGTTATTCTTTTTTTCGTGTTCCTGTATTTAGCCTATGTAATAGCATATTTTGTATTACACGTAAGAAAGCAAGCGTTATTTCTTACATGTTCGAATTGTATACTATTTTTAATCGTATTATTTATTTTTTAAATTAACGTTTATAAAAATACATTGTTCTTCCATTAAATAATTGTAACTCTCCTTCTAATTTCTTCGCTAAAAAACGGCAAAATTCATTTGCTTTCCCTTTGTCACCATATGTTGCATTAGGTGGTAAAGAAACTTGGATGAAAGATTGTTCATTTTCTATACCAACACCAATATAAATTGAGTCATACCGATCGTGATTGGATTGAAGTTTTAATGTTGTTGTAGATGTATCTAAAATTTCATAAGGAAAAGCGGTATTTGTATACGTGAAATTAATTTGGGCACCAGTTTTAGAAGTAACTGTTTTATAATAATGAAAAAGTTGTTTTATATCATCTATTGAAACAGATTGTTGATTGGATTTAGGTACAAGCGTAATAAAGGCGTGTTGCATATAAGTTCCCCCTAACTTAGTAGAATACTATTATTCTACATCCTACTGAATTTTTTGACAATTAAAAGGAGTATTACATGTTTTGTTTAATATACTAGTAATGAAACGTGATGTAGAAAGGTGGAAACCAATGTTTGAAAAATTGTATGATGAGCATGAAAGTGTGAAGGTACGATTTTTAGGATTTATGACACATGATACACGTTATGATTTTGGTGTTATTTATACAAATATGTTTTTTGGAAAACCGCTCATTGTTTGTATGCAAACAGGAAGGTCTACTTTACTCGGACGAGATGATGTAGAGAATATTCAATATATACAGGAGATTTTTAAATTAGGATCAGAAGAGGAAGCGAAGGAGTTAGCTCAGTTTTTCAAATTTCTAGTTCCGTCAACTTCTTTACATGCGGAATATGAAGAATAATTAATGTGAAACAGTCGTACTTATAAATATGGCTGTTTTTTATTTGAATATCGCATACTAATTAAAATTTAAAATATTTAATGTGTTATACTAAAAACCTATTGACGCAAAAAGTATAACATATTAAAATAAAGACAGAAAGTTAAGCGGTTACAAAAAAGTTTTTGGGATTATAAACTTAGGGGGAAATGAAAAATGGGAACAATCGTATGTCAAGATTGTGAAGGTACAATTGCACACTTCGAAGATGAGAAAGTAACGGTACTTTACGGGAAATGTGGATCTTGCGGATGTGATCACACAGAGCATACAAAAGCCCAATAATTGATAGGAAATGGACAGCTAAAAGTTTTTAGGACCATAAACTTAGGGGGAAATGAAAAATGGGAACAATCGTATGCCAAGTATGTGAAGGAACAAT